>NZ_LBKA01000226.1:0-70901 GCF_028128955.1 Bradyrhizobium sp. CCBAU 11386 | reverse complement strand
CTGCGCCGGGACGACTCGTAGAGAGGAGATGTCCACGAAACCCGGATTTCGCGGAGCCTGTCGTCGGGCGCGCATTCGCGCGACACGTTGGCTCCATCCGGGCTACGCTAAACGCTCAGTGCCTGAAGTGCCGCGTTCCCGTGAACACCATGGCGATGCCGTGCTCGTCGGCGGCCTTGATCACCTCGTCGTCGCGCATCGAGCCGCCGGGCTGCACCACGGCGGTGGCGCCGGCTTCGATGCAGGCGAGCATGCCGTCGGCGAACGGGAAGAACGCGTCCGAGGCCACCACCGAGCCCTTGGTGAGCGGCTCGGCGAGCTTCAGGTCAGCCGCCGCGTCCTGCGCCTTGCGCGCCGCGATGCGGGCTGAATCCACCCGGCTCATCTGGCCCGCGCCGATGCCGACGGTGGCGAGATCCTTGGCGTAGATGATGGTGTTGGACTTGACGTGCTTGGCGACGCGGAACGCAAACTTGAGGTCGCGCATCTCGGCTTCGGTCGGCGCACGCTTGGTCACGACCTTGAACGTCATGTCGTCGACCACGGCGTTGTCGCGGCTCTGCACCAGGAGGCCGCCGGCGACCGTCTTGGCGGTGAGGCCCGGCGCGCGCGGATCGGGCAGGCTGCCCGCGAGCAGCAGGCGCAAATTCTTGCGCGCGCCGATGATGGCGATCGCCTCCTCGCTGGCATCGGGCGCGATGATCACCTCGGTGAAGATCTTCGTGATCTCGCGCGCGGTGTCGGCGTCGAGCGCGCGGTTCATCGCGATGATGCCGCCGAACGCCGAGGTGGAATCGCAGGCGAGCGCCTTGCGATAGGCGCTGACGAGGTCGGAGCCCTCAGCGACGCCGCAGGGATTGGCGTGCTTGACGATGACGCAGGCCGCGGTGCGCTTGGCGTCGAACTCGCCGATGCATTCATAGGCCGCATCGGTGTCGTTGATGTTGTTGTAGGAGAGCTCCTTGCCCTGGAGCTGCCGCGCGGTCGAGACGCCCGGGCGCTTATCGGGGGTCGCATAGAACGCCGCGGTCTGGTGCGGATTCTCGCCATAGCGCAGCGACTGGATCAGCCTGCCGCCGAAGGCGCGGAAATCGGGCGCATCGATCTCGAGCTGGCGGTTGAACCAGTTCGAGATCGCAGCATCATAGGCCGCGGTGCGCGCATAGGCCTTTGCGGCAAGCCGCCGGCGCAGTTTCAGCGTGGTCGCACCGTTGTTGGCGGCGAGCTCGTCGAGCACCGCCTTGTAGTCCTCGGCCTCGACCACCACGGCGACGTCGTCATGGTTCTTGGCGGCGGCGCGGATCATCGCGGGGCCGCCGATGTCGATGTTCTCGATGCAATCCTCGAAGCCCGCGCCTTTGTCCACGGTCGCCTCGAACGGATAGAGATTGACGACGAGGAGATCGATCGGCGCGATGCCGTGCGCCTTCATCGCGTCCGCATGTTCCTTGTTGTCGCGGATCGCGAGCAGGCCGCCATGCACCTTCGGATGCAGCGTCTTGACGCGGCCGTCCATCATTTCAGGAAAGCCGGTCAGCTCGGAGACGTCCTTCACCTTGAGGCCGGCCGCGGCGATCGCCTTTGCGGTGCCGCCGGTCGAAACCAGTTCGACGTCATGGGCGGCAAGCGCCTTGGCGAATTCGATCAGGCCGGTCTTGTCGGACACGGAAAGCAGGGCGCGGGTGACGCGGCGGGGATGGTCAGTCATGAGCAAGATCCTCTGTCTTAAGGAGTGTCTATGCCCAGGCGCGCGGCTTCTATGTCCCGCGCTTCCCGATGGTGCTCCATCCAAGGTCGCCAGTCGCGCGAGCGAGCGCTCGATAGCAGCTTTCGGCCGTTTTCACAACGATGAGATGGGGCCGAATCGTGCGCATCTACAGCGGAAGTTCCGGCTCGCGACGGGCGTTGCGGCGGGCATTGGTGACCGCGGGCGAAGCGGTGGAGCGGACAAAACTCCAGCGGATCGAGGGCGCCTGGCGGGCATCCTGCCGGATCACGATCTGCGCAGTGCGGCGGGGGCCGTCATTGCCGGCCAGGAACACGCTGTCCTCGAGATCGACCTTGTCGTCGAGCGCCTCGAAGGTCCAGACGTCGCGGTTCGGCAGCACCAGCATGACGCCGCGGGCATCCGACAGCCGGCTCGCCTTCACCGCCGGATGCAGATGGAAGCGCAGCGCGAAATCGGCATCCGCGCCCTTGAAACGTCCGCCTTGCGGCGGCGACAGCGTGTCCTCGCCGTCGATGCGCGCCCCGCCATTGGCGATCATCAGGACGCGGCGATGGATCGCGCCGAATTTGGCGAGATAGCCGTCATGCGAGGTCGTGAGCAGCGTGCCGTTCTGCACGATTTCGCGATAGCTCTCGACCTCGACGGGGCCGCTGGTGACAGGCGCACCATGCAACAGCCGCTTCATCGCCGACATCTCCACGAACTGGCATGAGGAGGTGTCGTGATAGGTCAGCGTCGAATGCGCCGCCGTGCTGCGCGCGAACGGCCGCCAATTGTCGCGCCCCGTGGTTGGCATGCCGCAATTGGTGACGATGCGGCTGATGCCGGAGGACAATTCGAACGACAGGCAGCCGGCATGGGCGTCGTGGCTGACGCCGGCCGGCGGCGGCGGGCCGGTGTCGATGATCAGCGTGGTCTGGCCGGCATCGAGGCGCTGGAAGCCGGTATGCGGCATGTTCGACATCGGCGCGCCGTGGGTGTCGTCATAGGCCAGCAGCGTCGCGAGCAGGTCCGAGGGCGTCGCGCTCATGCCGTTGAACAGCGCGAAATTACCGTCGCCGTGCCGGAAGAAGCGCAGCATCGGCATCATGCGGTCGATCGCGTTCAGCAGCGCCGGCGGCGGCGCGATGTTGCGTGCGGCGAAGGTCTGCCGCAGCGGCAGCAGGTCGATCAGGAGCTCGATCAACGCGCCCGGGTTGCGGGAGATGTGTCCGCCGTCGGGCAGGATCTGCCGCTGCAACTCGTCCGAAAGCTTTTTCGAGGCACTGCGGATGTGGCGCGCCTGGTTGGCGAGACAGAGCGTCGTGTAGCACAGCGCGATCAGCACCTGGAGCTTCGGTACCCCGTCCGGGATGTTGATCATGGTGTAGCGCAGGAAGCGGATCTCGCGGGCCAGCGCGCGCAGATAGCGGCGGTAGAATTTGTTGTCGGTGTCGTTGAGCACCAAGGGCGCCTGCGACAACAGCGAGATCACGCGCCGCGCCAGCACGTCGGCGCGCCGCGCGACGGGGCGGCGCTTGTTGGCGGGGTTGGCGATCCAGTCCTCGACCAGCGCGCGCGCATTGGCGCGCGTCAGTGCGGTGTCGGCGGCGCGCAGATGGCGCAGCCAGCCGAAGCCGAGCAGCGCAACCTCCCAATCCTCCGACGGCGGCTCGAGATCGAAGATCGAGCGGCCGTGGCAATTGACGATCTTGCCGGCGAAGACGAAACGGCCGGCATAGATCTCGGCCGCGCGGGTCGCGTCCGCGGTGCGCAGATCGTGCGGCGCGATGATCAGGCGGTCGGTGCGGCCGGGCCAGACCCGCGACAGCGCAACGGAACCGCCGCTCGCGCGCGCGAGCATGTTCCGCGCGAAGCGGTTCATCACCAGCGTCGAGATACGTCTGCGTTGAGCGACCGACACGCCTTGCCTTGAAGGGGGAGAGGAGGATTCCGACGAATCCTTATTAATCCCAAAATCGGCCGTCTGACACCACCTTGAACGGCGGGAATCAACGTCGGGGTTGTAAAAACCAGTGCAAAATCAGGATTTAACGAGCCGGGCTGCGAAGAATCCGTCGAGCCCGCCGAGCTTGGGATCGGCGTTCGGCAGATGGCTGGGGAGGGTGCGCAGGTCGCCCTCGGCGGTGATGATCTCGGAGAGCCCTGAGACCTCCGATGCCTCGATCGGGACGCGGCGAAGCGCAGGCTCTGCGGCCAGCAGCGCGGCGATGGCCTGCTCGCCCTCTTCGGGTTCCAGCGAACAGGTGCAGTAGACCAGCGTCCCGCCCGGCTTGAGCAGCGAGACCGATTTTCGCAGCAGCCGCTGCTGGAGCGCGGTCAGGGCGGCGATGTCGGACTCCTGTCGCAGCCAGGCCACGTCGGGATGACGGCGGATCGTGCCGGTCGAGGTGCAGGGCGCGTCGATCAGGATACCGTCAAAACCTTCGGCGGGGCCGGCCCATTCCGCGGCGTCAGCGACGACGGTCTCGGCCTGGAGCGACAGTCGCGCCAGATTCTCGCGCAGCCGTGCCACCCGGGCAGGCGAGCGGTCGATCGCCGTGACATGCGCGCCCGCGTGCGCCAGTTGCGCGGTCTTGCCGCCGGGGGCGGCGCAGAGATCGGCAATGGACTTGCCCTTGATGTCGCCGAACAGCCGGGCCGGCAGCGCGGCGGCGGCATCCTGTACCCACCATTGTCCCTCGGCGAAGCCGGGCAGCATGGTCACCGAGCCGTGCAGCAGCATCCGCACCGTTCCCGTCGGTAGCGTCTCGCCATGCAGGCGGCTCGCCCATTGTTCGGCGTCCGACTTCACGGTCAGATCGAGCGACGGCTCATGGCCGAGCGCCAGTGCCATGTCTCTTGCGGTGGCCTCGCCATAATGCGCGCTCCAGCGCGCCAGCAGCCATGGCGGCAGGTCCAGCGATTGCGTGGCGACTTCCTCGACCAGCGCCTGGCCCTCGCGCGCACAGCGGCGCAGCACGGCGTTGACGAGGCCGGCATAGCGCGCAGCACGCCGGTCGGATTGCACGAGGCGGACGGAGAGATCGACGGCGGCATGATCGGGCACGTCCATCCAGAGGATCTGGGCGGCGCCGATCAGCAGCGCGCTCTGCGCGCGCGGTGCGTCGGAGGGAATGCCCTTGTCGAGCAGGCGGGACAGCACGTGGCCCAGCGTGCCGAGCCGGCGCAGCACGGTCGCGACCAGGCGGCGCATCAGCGCGCGGTCGCGGTCGGCCAGCGTCTTCAGTCCGGGATGGGCGCCGCTGCCGTCGAGCTGGTCGTCAAGCGTGCGGTGCTTGTGCAGCACACCGTCGACGATGTCGGCGGCAATCCGCCGTGCCGCAAGACCAGGCACTTCGGATGGTGGGGCGAAACGTTGAGATGGCATGCGGAAGCAAGGTTCTGAGCGAGCGGCAGTTCCGCCGATATAGGCGCATGCCTTGAGAAAGCGATCTTTGGCACGCGAATATGCCAAATGTAAGAATCGCTTCCGGCTTTTTCAGCCCTTTGGGCTCGATTTCAGGAATGCGTTATTGGACGTCGCATTGCGGCTCGTCCTGCGCTAGAAGACCTGGCGATGAGTGACCAGCCACCCGTTTTCGATCGCAAGCCGCTGTCGCCGGCAGCCCAGCGCGCGCTGGCCGAGGCCGAGGCGCGCCGGCAGGCTGCGGCAGTCCAAGCCAAGGACGATGCCAAGGCGACGCCGAAGGAGTTGCAGGGGCCGAAGGGACCCGAGCCGACCCGCTACGGCGATTGGGAGCGCAAGGGCATCGCTTCCGACTTCTGAGCCGTCAGCCGGATCGGCTGATGATGCGGGCAAGGTTCGTCCCGGCCGCTAGAGGTAATGGTGCTCCCGGAGGTAGCGGATGATGCGCTCGCAGGCCGCCTCGGTCGACAGTTCCGACGTGTCGATGGTGATCTCCGGCGATTGCGGTGCCTCATAGGGCTGGTCGATGCCGGTGAACGCCGGCAACTCGCCCGCTCGTGCCTTGCGATAGAGCCCCTTGGGATCGCGCCGCTCGCATTCGGCGAGCGGCGTCGCGACATGGATTTCGATGAACTCGCCCGCCGCGACCCGGTGGCGCGCCATGTCGCGCTCACTGCGGAACGGTGAGATCAGCGCGACCAGCGCGATCATGCCGGCGTCGACGAACAGGGCCGCGATCTCCGCGACGCGCCGGACGTTCTCCATCCTCTCTGCGCTGGAAAAGCCGAGGTCGCGATTGATGCCGTGGCGGAGATTGTCGCCGTCGAGCAGCGCGGCATGGCGTCCGAGTTCGGCAAGCCGCCGGTCGACGAGATCGGCGATCGTCGATTTTCCGGCGCCGCTCAGGCCGGTGAACCAGAGCACGCAGGGCCGCTGCTGCTTCAGCCGCGCCCGCATCGACTTGTCGACTGCGAGGTGTTGCCAATGAATGTTGGTGGCGCGGCGCAGCGAAAGGTCGATCATTCCCGCCGCGGCCGTGCGATGGCTGATCGGATCGACGAGAATGAAGCTGCCCATGTCGCGGTCGTCGCGATAGGCCTCGAAGACCAGCGGGCGGTCGAGATTGAGGTGGACGTAGCCGATCTGGTTGACGTCGAGCGTGGTGGCGCTTTCCTGCGCCATGGTGTCGATGGCGATGCGATGCTTGAGCGTCGTGATCACCGCGCCGGTCGAGGCCGTGCCGCATTTGAGCACGTAGCGCCGGCCCGCGACCATGGCCTCGTCATCGAACCAGACCAGATGGGCCGCCAACTGATCCGAGACCAGCGGTGCGGGACCGGCCGTCAGCACGGCGCCGCGGCTGACATCGATCTCGTCGGTGAGTGTGAGCGTTACCGATTCGCCCGCCGCAGCCCGATCGCGCTCGCCGCCGGGCGTGAGAATGCGCGCAACGCGGGTGCGAAGGCCCGATGGCTGCACGGCGACGGTCTCTCCGGTCGCGATCGTTCCGCTCGCGATCCGTCCGCAGAAGCCGCGGAAATCCGCATGCGGCCGGTTGACCCATTGCACGGGCAGCCGGAACGGCCGCTGCGAGACGTCGCCGGCCACGTCCACGGATTCCAGATAGGCCGTCACCGTCGGCCCCGTGTACCAGGGCATGCGCGTGCTCGCAGCGACGATATTGTCGCCGCCGGGCGCCACGACCGGGATGCACTGGATCTGGGAGATCCCGAGCTGGCCGGCCATGGTCAAATATTCGGCGGTGATCGTCGCGAAGCGGTCCCCGTCGAATCCGATCAGATCCATCTTGTTCACGGCGAGCACGACGTGGCGGATGCCGAGCAGCGCCAGGATGTGGCTGTGACGCCGGGTCTGCGTGATGACGCCCTTGCGCGCGTCGACCAGCACCACGGCGAGGTCGGCGTTGGAGGCGCCGGTCGCCATGTTGCGGGTGTATTGTGCATGCCCCGGCGTGTCGGCGACGATGAAGCGTCGCAGCTTCGTGGCGAAGAACCGGTAGGCGACGTCGATCGTGATGCCCTGCTCGCGCTCGGCCTGCAAGCCGTCGACCAGAAGCGCGAAATCGAGATCGCCGCCGGTGGTGCCGGCGGTCTTGCTCTCGGAGGCGAGCGCGTCGAGCTGGTCGTCGAGCAGCGTCTTCGAATCGTAGAGCAGCCGGCCGACCAGCGTGCTCTTGCCGTCGTCGACGCTGCCGCAGGTGACGAAGCGCAGCGTCGGCCGATCCTCCCGGTCCAGCCACGGCGCATCGGCGGGAGCGATCGTGGGTGCCTCGTGATAGGACATCAGAAATAGCCTTCCGCCTTCTTGCGCTCCATCGACGCGGGACTGTCCCGGTCGATCATGCGTCCTTGCCGTTCGGAGGTGCGCGAAGCCGTCATCTCCCGCACGATCTCCGGCAGGGTTGCCGCGTTCGACGTCGTGGCGCCGGTGAGGGGATAGCAGCCGAGAGTGCGGAATCTGACGGAGCGCACGCGGGGCTCTTCATCCGGGCGCAGCGGCATCCGCTCGTCGTCCACCATGATCAACGCGCCGTCGCGTTCCACCACCGCACGCGGCGCAGCGAGATAGAGCGGTACGATCGGGATGTTTTCGACCAGGATGTAGTCCCAGATGTCGAGCTCGGTCCAGTTCGACAGCGGAAACACCCGCATGCTTTCGCCGGGCGCGAGCAGCGTGTTGTACAGGCTCCACAATTCGGGCCGCTGGTTCTTCGGATCCCAGCGATGTGCCGCGCTTCGATGCGAGAAGATGCGTTCCTTGGCGCGCGACTTCTCCTCGTCGCGCCGTGCGCCTCCGATCGCGGCGTCGAAGCCGTGAAGGTCCAGCGCCTGCCGCAAGGCCTGCGTCTTCATGACGTCGGTGTAGCGGGCCGAGCCGTGGCTGAACGGGTCGATGCCCTGGCTCAGGCCGTCATTGTTGGTATGGACGATCAGATCGAGGCCGAGCTCGCGCGCCCGGCGGTCGCGAAATGCGATCATCTCGCGGAACTTCCATGTCGTATCGACATGCAGCAGCGGGAACGGCGGCTTGCCGGGACGAAATGCCTTCATCGCCAGATGCAGCAGCACCGAGGAGTCCTTGCCGATCGAATAGAGCATGACCGGCTTGCGAAACTCGGCCGCCGTCTCCCGCAGGATATGGATGCTCTCCGCCTCGAGGCGTTGGAGATGGCTGGTGGCATTGTGGCGCAGGGCCGCTTCGTCGGGCGCGGCGCGTGTCGCCGTCGTACGAGCGATCTGGCCGGTCATGCGGCTGTACCCAGGCAATCGCCGAACAGGCGCGCGGCGGTATCGGTATCCAGCGAGAGATCGCGGATGCAGGCGTCGACCGAGGCGCGGTACATGTCGTGAATGCGATAGCGCTCCAGTACCTCGAGCTGGACATCGGTCAGCGACGCCGTCTTGCGGCTGCGGTAACGGTAGGCGGTGTCCGAGCCATGAAGGCCGACCACGGTGTAGATCTTGGGCTCGCTGAGGAAGGTGACGCCCGAGCCTTTCGATTCGATCTGTCCGCGTTCCCTCCAGTCGGTGACCGCGCCTTCGGTGAAGCGTGTGCCGAGGCCGAGCCGGTCGAACAGCTTTCGCACCGATCCCGTCGCATCCTTGCTGGCTTCGTAGACGTAGTGCGTGACCGGCACGCCGTGCCGCGTTGCATAGCTCTCGACGCGAAGCGCGTTCAGCGAGGAGATCACGTAGTTCTGGATCAGGCGATCCTCGGGAACGCGGTCCGACCATTTCTCGAGCCACGATGCGAGAGAGCTCGCGGAATCGCGGTCGAGCATGATCATGTGAAGCTTCTCGGCCGGCCAGCCGGCCTCGATCAGCGGCTGGAGCGGCAGGAACAGGCTTTCGGCCAGCACGTAGGGTCCGGCCATCTCCTTGCTGAAGACGTGCGGCTGCTCCGACGCCTGCGGCACGGTCCAGGGCTGGCCCGCATTTCCAAGCAGCCGATGGCGCAGAATGACCTTCACCGGCTGGAAGTAGGAGGGCATGCCGGCGACGCCGAAGAGATTGGTCAGCGCGGTCGAGCCCACGCGGCAGCGCCCCCACGCGCAGTAGAGCGTCGGGAAGTCTTCGGGAGCCCAGTTCCGGAATGTTTCGCCGAGGCAGTCCCGGACCTCCCACATCAATTCGTCCAGCGCCGCCGGCCTGGTCTGGTACTTGCCGTCCATCGCCAGCACCATCGTGTCGAGCGAAGGATCGTCGCGGCGGACCAGATCGGCGAGACGGTCGGTTTCGTCGACGGACGTGTTGAGGCTGCTCATCTGCGATTCTCTCGGGTTGAGGATGGATTCGATCACGGCTTCGGCGCGGTGCATGTTGATGTCGACGGCGCCGGCGAAGAAGTGCGCTCCCTTGGTGGGACCGCCGACCGCATAGACGTTCGGATAGGGATTGCCGTGCCGGTCGTGGACGCGGCTGTCGTCATATCCGCAGCGAATGCCGCCGAGCGCATCGAGCGCAACGAGGCCCTGCCGCTGCATGTCCTGGTAGAGCGGGCTGCTGTCGAGCCGGTAGGACGGCCCCGTCGCGTCGATGATGCAGTCGACGTCGCGATGATCGCCGTCACCGAGATGTGCGCGAAACCGGCCGTCGACCTCGGTTACATTGCGCAAGCGGGCGCGCGTCGACAGCTTCCCCGACCGCATCAGGTCACGGATCCGAATCGCGTTCTCCAGCGGCATGGCCGAGCGGTTGCGCAGCCAGCCGGAATTGTAGACCTCCATGAACCGGCCCTTTTCGACGTCGTTCATCCGGCTCCAGGCGTCGCACACCACGTTGGCGATGCTGGCGAGGTAGCAATGGACGTTGGGCTCGTTGCTCTCGGCCTGCGCGATGTCGAGCTCGAGGTCGGCCAGCGCGTCGCTCGCGACGTCCCGGCACGACAGGTCGCAGTCGAGGCCGGTGATCTCGACCAGCAGGTCCGAGAGCCGGTGGGCAAACGCGTCCGCCCCGACCCGTTCGCGGCCGACGACATAGCGATGCAGGGCGTCGCGGAAATCGTCCGTGATCGCAGGGATCGCGACCGGCTGGACCGTGGGGAACAGGCCGCTTCTGGAGAAGCAGGTCATCCTGACTTGGCGGTGGGTCTTGGCCAGCGCCGTTGCGCTGTCGACGGCGCTCAGCCCGCTCCCGAGGATGCCGATCTCGGTGTCGCTGCGGTCCGTGAAGCTGAACTGAGCATAGGGATCGCGAATGTAGTTCGGGTGGCTGGCAAGACCATAATGATCCTCCGGTGCGTTGTGGCCGGTGCAGAGGATCAGCACGGACGAGATATGCGTGATGTTGCCGTCCGTCGTCAGCAGGACATTGTGATCCGTCGAGAATCGCATGCGGATCACTTCGGCATACTCGACATGAACCGGCACGCCGGCGTCGCGGCATTGCTCGATCGCCTTCATGCGAACGCTGTCCAGGTAATCCCGGTAGACCATCCGCGGCAGATGGTCGTTGCGGCCACAGTCGAGGCCGCGAGCCCAGGCCCAGCGCAGAAACTCCTCCGCGTCGCCCGGGCGGATCGACATTTTTGCGGCCTTCATGTTGAGCAAATGGCGGTTGCTTTGGGTGCGGTAGGCGACCCCGCCGTCGAAGCCCGACTTGTCGAAGAGCTGGATCCCACCGATCGCGCCCTTGTAGCGCTCGGATGCGGCGAGCTCCGCAAGGTGTCGCAAGATGGTGATTCCGGTTGCGCCGCCGCCGACAATGCTGATGATCATCGTTCAATCCCCCAGTTCATATGTTTGACCCAGGCGCGAGCGGGGGCTCGGCGTGGGGGTCTCCCAAAGCCGTTGGTAAAATCGAAGCGTCAGAAAGAAGGCTGGCGGCCGGCCTCGGGCCGGCCGCAGGACGTGCGGGACCTCAGGCGGCCCGCACCGTATCGAGGAATTTCGCGACCTCGTTCTTGAGGCGGCCACTCTCGGTCGAGAGTGAGCGCGCGGATGCCAGCACCTGCGTCGACGCCGAACCGGTGGCGCTGGCACCGTGACTGACCTGGGCGATCTTGTCGGCGACCTCGACCGTTCCCTTGGCCGCTTCGCTGACATTGCGTGCGATCTCGGCCGTCGCAGCCCCCTGCTCCTCGATGGTGGCGGCAATGGTGGTCGAGATGTCCGAAATCCTGGAGATGGTCGTGCCGATCTCCTTGATGGCGCCGACGGAGTCTTCCGTCGCCGTCTGCATGTCGGCGATCTGTGCGCCGATCTCGTCGGTTGCCCGCGCGGTCTGGGCTGCGAGCGCCTTGACCTCGCTCGCCACCACGGCAAATCCGCGGCCCGACTCGCCGGCGCGCGCCGCTTCGATGGTGGCGTTCAAGGCCAGCAGGTTGGTCTGCTCCGCGATTGCGGTGATCAATTTGACGACGTCGCCGATCCGGCCCGCGGCCTTGAGCAATTCATTGATCCGGACGTCGGTACGCTCGGCCTGCTTCACCGCCTCGCCGGCGATGCGGCTGGAATCGTGGACCTGGCGGCCGATCTCGACGACCGATGCGCTCATCTCCTCGGCGGCGGACGCCACGGCTCCGACATTGGCGGAGGCTTCTTCGGACGCCGCGGCCACCATTCCGGAAAGCTGCTCGGTCTCTTCCGCGGTCCCCGACAGCGTGCCGGCGGCGGATTCGAGCTGCTGCGAGGCGACCGAAACCGAGTTGACGATGCCGCCGACCGCGTCCTCGAACGCACCGGCCAGCCGGATCATCTCCTGCTTGCGCCGCGCAGCGGCTGCGGCCTCCTGATCCTTCTGTTCGGCCTCCATCTGCTCGATGCGGATCAGATTGTCCCTGAACGTACGGGCCGCACGGGCGTTGTCGCCGACCTCGTCCCCGCGGGCGGTGTAGGGAATCTCGACGGCCTTGTTGCCGCCGGCGAGTTGCAGCAGTACGTCGCCGATGCGACGGATCGGCCGGGCGATGCTCAGCACCGAAAACAGCGCGGAGCCGGCCAGGACCAGGATCACGAGCACGCCGACGGCCAGGCTGACCTGGGTCGCCTGCTCCAGCGCGGTCATGAGCTGGCTCTGCCGCAGAGCCATGAATTCGTTGTTGGCGGCGACCAGCTTGTCGACGCGCGTCGTGATTTCCTTGGCGGCCGGAAGCACACGCTCGTCGAGAATGCGCCTCTTGGCTTCCTCCGCCTTCATGGCTGCGCCGGTTGCCGCCTTGAAGCGTCCGGCGAGCGCGGCGAGCGCGTCGATACCGTCGGCGATATTCTTGTCGCCGGCGGACTGACGGGCCTGTTTCAGAACGCGGATCATGGCGTCGGCGCGTCCGGCGATGCGGTCCTTCTGCTCGGCGTCGCCCGTCGCCGTGAAATGCCAGTCGGCCGCGCTGGCCGCCTTGAACAAGGCGTCGGCTTCGCGCAACTCGACCTCGATGTTGAGCCGGTTCTGCGATGCGGCGATTGCGGGCGATGCCAGCAGTGCCTCGATGGCCTTGTTCCAGGCCTCCTCGATCTGGTCTGCCGCGGCGAATTCGGCGACAGCGGTGCCACGAGCCTCGCCGAGATCGTTGCCGGCCTTCAGGGAGGCGTCGAGGAGGATCTTCACCTCGCGACAGAGCTCTTTGGCTTCGGCGCGCCTGGAGCGATCCAATGCGGCGTTTATTTCGGTCGTGGCACCGGCGATGGAGCCACGCAATGTTTCGAGATGTTTGGCGAGACCGTCGGCGGAGGATGCTGATCCGATTTCCGCTATGGCGAGGCGCGCCCGGGTCACTGCGAGTTCGGCGCCCTGCGCATTGGCCTTGTTCGCGGTGTTGATGACCACCAGCCGGCTCAGCTCCGCGATCTGTTCGTTGCGAACGAGCTGGTTGGCGAGCATACCGCCGACGAGAAGGACCCCCGCACTTGCAGTCAATCCCAGTTTTGTACCGATGCGAACCTTGAACGATGCCATGCTTACCGCTCCCCCACACGCAAACCGAGTACGCCGCCCTATTACTAAACAACGCGTGAATGTTAAACTCCGTACAACTACAGGAGGTATCGGATGGAGAGCGTTTGGAACAGCGCGGCGCGCATAGGTACGATTCTCCGTGGGGCAACGATCCGGGCGATCAAGCGATCGTCCATCAGCCCGGGTGCCGATCGTGCCTTGCCGGTTTCCCCGACTCAGTCCTAGCGTGAGTTGATGCGCTTCCATGATCGCCCCAATGCCTATCGGCCGCAGTTCGGCGGTTCACCGTTCGGCCGCCGCTTCTCGGGGCTGTTGCCATGGATGTTTGTGGTCGGCGTCGCGGTGGTAGCCGTGCTGGTTTTCCGGCACGGGACGAACTGGCCTGTTCCGCATGCGGACGACGGTCGCACACGGGACGCCGAGATCGTTCTCCAGCAGGCCGGCCATCCCGACAGTCGCGAGCCGGTCGACGTCATTCGCACCATTGACGGCGACACCTTCCTCGCGCGCGTGCATCAGCGCGATGGCCGCGATCTCGTCGTGCGCGTTCGCCTGCGCGGCATCGACGCGCCCGAGATGAAGGCGTCCTGCCGGGAGGAACTGGACAAGGCTGAAGCCGCCACGGACGCGCTGCGCAATCTGCTCGGCCAGGGCGGCGTCACGATCACCAATCTCGGCCCCGACAAGTACGGGCGTGTTCTCGCCGACGTCGCGACCAAACGCACTGCCAACGTCTCGGCCGTGCTGCTCGCGGGTGGTTATGCGCGCAGTTACAATGGCGGCCGTCGCGACGGCTGGTGCGCGCGCGGATGGCGCTTCTGGTAACAAAAAAAGCCGCGTCGAGGACGCGGCTCTTTCAATTCTCTCCGATCCCGGCGATCAGCGCGTCACGACCACCGTCGTGCCGACGGAGACACGGCCGTAGAGATCGGTGATGTCGTCGTTGAGCATGCGGATACAGCCATAGGAGACGAAACCGCCGACCGAGCCCGGCACGTTGGTGCCATGGATCGCATATTCGCCGCCGGCAAGGGTCATCGCCGCAACGCCCATCGGGTTGCGCGGCGAGCCGCCGGGAATGACGTCGGGAAGCTGCGGCTTGTCGCGCTTCACCTCGGCGGGCGGCGACCAGGCCGGATTGCGATATTTGCCGTCGATACGGGTCGTGCCGGCCCACTGCTTGCCGGACTTGCCGACGCCGACCGGATAGCGCACGGCGTGGCCGTTATCGAGAATGAGATAGAGCCGCCGCTCGTTGGTCTTGACCACGATGGTGCCCGGCGAATAGTCGGCCAGGTGCGCCCCCACCATTTCCGGCCGCGCCTCCGCCGCCGTTGACATCAAGATCCCTGCCCCGATGGTGGCGGCCAACGCCACCGCAATCCTCATCGACATCGATGCTCCCCTTCCGTTGCCCCGAACGGGTCGTCCAAATCTACGCAAACCCGGCAATTGCCCGCTCGCCCACACAGTATTAACCGCGCCCGTTAACCGGATGGTTTCCACGCGCGGCCGCCGAGGGCCAGCCAGCAGGGGAACAAAGGAAATGTTCGAAATAAAGTAAATGACCTGAAAACAACACTTGGCGGGAAACATGCGGCCATGCCGGCACGCGCCCTGACAAGAGCGTGAGGGTGTGAACGGCTGTTCTTTCGGGGGCAGATTGTCTCCGTGTCCCGGACGCGCTGCAGCGCCTTAGCGCTGCTGCGCAGAGCCGGGACCCAAGAGGCCACACGGTACGCCGCTGGATGGGCCCCGGCTCAGCAGCGCACCGCGAAGTGCGCGCTGCGCAGCGTCCGGGGCACGAGGCCTTGGCTTACGCCGACTTCTTGTTCTGCCGGTTCTTGACGAGGTCGTCGACCACGGCGGGATCGGCCAGGGTCGAAGTGTCGCCCAGGCTGCCCGGCTCGTCCTCGGCGATCTTGCGCAGGATGCGGCGCATGATCTTGCCCGAGCGGGTCTTGGGCAGGCCCGGCGCGAACTGGATCTGGTCGGGCGAGGCGATCGGGCCGATCTCCTTGCGCACCCAGGTCACGAGCTCTTTGCGCAGATCCTCGGACGGCTGGACGCCGGCCATCAGGGTGACATAGGCGTAGATGCCCTGGCCCTTGATGTCGTGCGGGAAGCCGACCACGGCAGCTTCGGACACCTTCTCATGCGCAACCAGCGCGCTCTCGACCTCCGCGGTGCCCATGCGGTGGCCGGAGACGTTGATGACGTCGTCGACGCGGCCGGTGATCCAGTAATAGCCGTCGGCGTCGCGCCGGCAGCCGTCGCCGGTGAAGTACTTGCCTTTGTAGGTCGAGAAATAGGTCTGCTCGAAGCGGGCGTGGTCGCCATAGACAGTGCGCATCATGCCTGGCCATGCCCGCGTGAGGCAGAGATTGCCTGATGTCTCGCCGTCCAGCACCTTGCCATCGGCATCGACGATTTCCGGCGCCACGCCGAAGAACGGCAGCGTTGCCGAGCCAGGCTTGAGTTTGGTCGCGCCCGGCAGCGGCGTGATCAAAATGCCGCCGGTCTCGGTCTGCCACCAGGTGTCGACGATCGGGCAGCGGTCGTCGCCGACGACGCGGTGATACCACTCCCAGGCCTCGGGATTGATGGGCTCGCCGACAGAGCCGAGCAGGCGGAGCGAGGCGCGCGAGGTCTTCTTCACCGGCTCGTCGCCACCCTGCATCAGCGCGCGGATCGCGGTCGGCGCGGTGTAGAAGGTGTTGACCTTGTGCTTGTCGATGACGTTCCAGAAGCGCGAATTGTCCGGATAGTTCGGCACGCCTTCGAACATCAGCGTGGTCGCGCCGTTCGCCAGCGGCCCGTAGAGAATGTAGCTGTGGCCGGTAACCCAGCCGACGTCGGCGGTGCACCAGTAGACGTCGCCGTCGTGATAGTCGAAGACGTATTGATGCGTCATCGCCGCGTAGACGAGATAGCCCGCGCTGGTGTGCAGCACGCCCTTGGGCTGGCCGGTCGAGCCCGACGTATAGAGAATGAACAGCGGATCCTCGGCGTGCATATGCTCGGCCGGGCACTCCGTCGTCACCATCGCCGCGGCGTCGTGATACCAGAGGTCGCGGGTCGGGTTCATGTCGATCTTGCCGCCGGTGCGCTTGACCACGACGACCCAGTCGACGCCATCGGCCTTGGCGAGCGCAGCGTCGACATTGGCCTTCAGCGGCACTTTCTTGCCGCCGCGCAGGCCTTCGTCAGCGGTGATGATCACCTTGGATTGGCAGTCGTTGATGCGCTGGGCGAGGCTGTCGGGCGAGAAGCCCGCGAACACCACGGAGTGGATCGCGCCGATCCGCGCGCAGGCCAGCATCGCATAGGCCGCTTCCGGGATCATCGGCAGGTAGATGGTGACGCGATCGCCTTTCTTGACGTTGCGGGTGCGCAGGATGTTGGCCATCCGGCAGACCTCGTCGTGCAGCTCCTTGTAGGTGATGTGTTTGGACTGCGAGGGATCGTCGCCTTCCCAGATGATCGCGGTCTGGTTGGCGCGCTTGTGCAGATGACGGTCGATGCAGTTATGGGCGACGTTGAGGACGCCGTCCTCGAACCATTTGATCGAGATGTTGCCCGGCGCGAACGAGACGTTCTCGATTTTCGTCGGCACCTTCATCCAGTCGATGCGCTTGGCCTGTTCGGCCCAGAAACCGTTCGGGTCCGAGATCGAGCGGGCGTACATTTCCTTGTACTTGGTCTGGTCGACCCAGGCGCGCTTTGCCCACTCCGACGGGACGTCGTAAATCTTCTCGGACATATTTTCCCTCCACATACGGCAAGCCGAACACGAGCGACGGGCAGGCCGACTTGATCGTTGGACCGATTATGCGTCGAGCTAACCGGACCCGACAAGGTGCACAAGCTGGACCTTCGGCGAGCGGCCGACCATGCGGAGGATCAAGGTGCGCAGGCCGGCTGTCGCAAATCTGAAACAGGCCGGGAGGCGCCTTTCGGCTCTTTACCGAAATCTCCGGAACAGACCTGCGCAGAGCCCCATGCAGCGTGCGGAGGTATTTAGGAACCGTCTCTCACTGATTCGGGACTCGCAATACGGTTCGGAACACCCTAAATGGCCAACCCGGGTCCAAAGAGACCCCATGGAACAAAAATCAGAACAGCGGCATTGACCGGTAACAGGCAGGGTTAAGGCGTAACACTATGATGGATCAGCAGAATCTCGGGACGATGCGGCCCGCTTCAGCCGATCCTGCCGCTATTGCGCTGGCCAAAGCCCTCGGACAATGGCCGAAACCGGCCGTTTCGGGGCGTCTCAGCCCGAAAAGAGTCTTCGACACGGCGCCCGCGGCGACGGTCGAGGCCCTCGCCAGGGAGCTGGGCCTGCGGCTCGGCGACCAGAACGAGCTGACCATCCGCCGGATCAAGCGCGGCAAGGGCTATTCATTCGTCCGCCCTAACGGCGCGCATATCCGCGACGCCCGCACCATCCGCCGGCTGCACGCCATGGCGGTGCCGCCGGCCTATCGCGAGGTGCGCTACTCGGCCGATCCGAGCACGCATCTCCAGGCCGTAGGACGCGATGCCGCGGGCCGGTTGCAATATCGCTATCACGCCGACTGGGAGAAGGTCCGCGAGCACCGCAAGGCGCATCGCCTGGAGAAGCTCGTCGGCGCGCTGCCAAAGATCCGGCGCAAGGTCTCGGCGTTCCTGTCGGGCGACGAGCCGACGCGCGAATTCGCGCTCTCGGCCGTGATCGAATTGATCGCGCGCACCGCGATCCGTCCCGGCAACGAATCCTACGCCCGCCTCAACGGTACCCGCGGCGCGACCACGCTGCTGAAGTCGAACGTGACGCTGGAGGACGATTGCTTCGTGCTGACCTTCAAGGCGAAGGGCGGCAAGGCAGTGCGCAAGGAATGCGATGCGGCCAAGCTGGTGCGCGCCATCGGCATCCTGCGCGGCGTTCCCGGCAAGCGCATGTTCCAGTATCGCGATGCCTACGGCATCGTGCGCGCGGTCAACACCACGCAGGTGAACGCGTTCTTGCGCGAGATCGCCGGCATCAAGATTTCGCTGAAGGATTTTCGCACGCTGATGGCCTCCGCCGTCGTCGTCGAATCGTTGTCGCGGATCACGCCGGCGACCAGCCAGCGCGGCCGCAAGAAGCAGGTGCTGGACGCGATCCGCGCCGCGGCCGACAAGCTCTCCAACACGCCGGCGATCTGCCGCAAGAGCTATGTCCACGACACCATCGTCACCGCCTTCGAGGACGGCATCCTCGAGCGGTTCGCCGCGACCATGAAGGGCCAGCGCTCGCAGGCCAGGCGCGAGCAGCTTCTGGCGCAGGTGGTTGCGACCGCGGCGGTCTAAGCCGCCCGTCGCTACGCCTTGTCTGAAACACCCTTGTCGGGACCGGGATCGTTGCCCGCGGCTGCGGCCGTGAGCCGTTCCAGATAGTGCGCCCAGCCCTTCGCGTGTGCGGCGGCCTGTTCCTCGGTCGGCAGCCCGCTATGGGTCATGCGCAGCAGCGTGCCGCCGTCGCGCTCGATCAGGTCGATCTCGATCAGGCTCGAGCCGGGCGGCACCTCCTGGCCGCCCTCCCAGCCAAACGTGTAGGCCAGACGATGCACCGGCACGACCTCGCGGAAGGCGCCGCGGGCGACGCCGCCGCGCGGGCCGACGCCCTTGAGCAGATAGAGCCCGCCGGGATGCGGCTCCGTGGTCGCGTCGGAGCCCATCCAGCTCAAAATCTTCTCGGGATCGGTCAAATAGGCGAAGACGGTGGCACGTGGGGCTGCGATCTGGGTCTCGCGTCGCACTATGAACGGTTCGGTCATCGGCGATCATCCCTGGGCTGACATTGGGACATGGCGGCGGCCGAGCGGCCCGTCAAGGATTGCCTCGTGACAAAGACGGCCTGCCTTCGCCATGATCGGGCCATGCACCTCGCTCCGACCCTCGCCTGGCTCGTCGATGCCGCCTCCGATAGTCAGGGGGCCGACCGCCTGCTTGCGGAACTCGGCGCGCATCTGGTTGCCGACGGCGTGCCGCTTGCGGCCGGCGCCCTGACGCTGGAGGTGCCGCACCCGCTGATCGCGAAGCGGACCTGGCTGTGGCGAGCCGAGAACGGCACGGTGATCGAAGCGCTCGGCTTTGCACCAGGCGGATTGGCGCCCGACCCGCCCAACGATGCCGGTCGCCGCTGGCTCCGCGGCATCGCGGGCGGCGAGGTGCACGAAGATGTCGTCGGGCGGTCCGATGGGCCGTTGCTCGGCTGGATCGGCCCGCGTCCGTTCACCACGGATGAAATCGAGCAACTGCGCCAGGCCGCGCGTTTTGCCGCGACGCCCCTTGCCGTGCTCGCTGCGCGCGCCACGTTGCGGGCGACGCTGGATGCCTATCTTGGCAAGCGCAGCGCGGCGCGGGTGCTGGCGGCACCGCTGCGGCGCGACCTCGGCGAAACCATTCAGGCCGCGCTGCTCTATGCCGATTTGCGCAATTTCACGACCTTGTCGGAAACCACGCCGCCGGCCCAGGTCATCGCGGCGCTCGACGCCTGGTTCGACCGCATCGCCGGTGCCGTTCACGCCTTTGGCGGCGAGGTGCTGAAATTCATCGGCGACGGCGTGCTCGCGATCTTTCCGGTGGTCGAGGCATCACCGCGCCGCGCCTGCGATGCGGCCTTGCGCGCCGCAGGCGCGGCCAGGGCCGGGATGGCTCATCTCAACGATGAGCGCCGCAACCAGGGTCTGCCGCCGCTGTCGTTCGGGGCCGCGCTCCATCTCGGCGAGATGCTGTGGGGCAATATCGGTGCCGCCAACCGGCTCGATTTCACGGCGATCGGCCCCGCCGTCAATCTCGCCAGCCGGCTCGAGGGATTGTGCAAGCCGCTTCGCGAGACCGTGCTGGTGTCGGGCGCGCTCGCCGCCGAGACGGACATGCCTCTCGCTGCGCTCGGACCGCATCCGCTGCGCGGCATTGCCGCGCTATGCGAGGTCTTCGCGCTGCCGGAGACGTAAGTCGCGTAGCCCGCATGAGCGTAGCGACATGCGGGACCGGACCATCCCGGATGTCGCTGCGCTCATCCGGGCTACGGCAGCTTGGACTACATCCCGCCCATCTTGCAGACGAGCTTCCACTCCTCCGCCGTCACCGGCTGCACCGACAGGCGCGAATATTTCACCAGCGCCATGTCGGCGAGCTTCTTCTCGGCCTTGACCGCGGCCATCGTCACCGGCGTCTTCAGCGGCTTGTCGGCCTTGATGTCGACGCAGACGAATTTTTCGGTCTTGTCGGTCGGATCGGGATAGGCCTCCTTGATAATTTCCGCGATGCCGACGATCTCCTTGCCCTCGTTGGAATGATAGAAGAACGCCTTGTCGCCCTTCTTCATGGCGACGAGGTTCTGGCGGGCGGTGTAATTGCGGACGCCGGTCCAGGCTTCGCCTTTGGCGCCCTTCGCCACCTGCTGGTCCCAGGACCACACCGACGGTTCGGATTTCACCAGCCAGTAGTTCATCGCGCGCCCTATCCGTTCGTCATGGCCGGGCATAGCCGTCCGAAGGACGGCGTCGCTTCCGCTCGCCTATGCCCGGCCATCCACGTCTCTGCTGCCGTGTTCAATATCAAGACGTGGATGCCCGCGACAAGCGCGGGCATGACGGAAGATGTCATTCCTCTGCCTTGAAGGGGCGCGTCAACAGCCCCGAGATCGCGGCGTCGATCGTGCTCTTGCCGCTCAGGATCGCTGCGACCGCCTCTGATACCGGCATCTCGATGTTTTGCGAAGCTGCGAGTTCGATCAGCACCGGAGCAGTGAACTCGCCCTCGGCAAGCTTGCCGGCGGGCGGCTGCTCGCCGCGGCCGAGTGCGAGGCCGAGCGCAAAATTGCGCGACTGCGGGCTCGAGCAGGTCAGGATCAGATCGCCGAGGCCGGACAGGCCAGTGAGCGTCTCGCTGCGCGCGCCGAGCGCGCGGCCGAGGCGCGTCAGCTCGGCAAAGCCGCGAGTCGTCAGCGCGGCCTGGGCGGAAGCGCCGAGCTCGCGACCGACGGTGATGCCGACCGCGATCGCCAACACGTTCTTGGCGGCGCCGCCGATCTCGACGCCGCGGACGTCGGTGGAGTGATAGGGCCGGAACGTCGGCGAGCCCAACGCCTGCACAAGGCTGCTGGCCAGCTCTTCCTCCCTCGCCGCCAGCGTCACCGCGGTCGGCAGGCCGCGCGCGACGTCGTCGGCAAAGCTCGGGCCCGACAGGATCGCCGGCTGCGCGTGCAGCGCGGCTTCAGCGATCACGTCGGTCATGAATTTGTGGGTGCCGTGCTCGATGCCCTTGGCACAGGCGACGACAGGCGTCTGTTTCGTCAGATGCGAGGCCAGCATGTTGACGGCGCCGCGCAGATGCTGCGCCGGCGTTGCGATCAGCAGCATGTCCGCGCGCGCGGCGAGCGCGAGCTCGCTCGTCACGACAATCTCAGGAGCAAGCCGCACGCCGGGTAGCCGTGGATTGTCGCGGGTCGAAGCGATGCGCGTCGCATGCTCGGCGTTGCGCGCCCAGAGCGTGACGCTTCGTCCGGCTCGTGCGGCCACGGTCGCGAGCGCGGTGCCCCAGGCGCCCGCACCGATCACCGCGACGGAGTGGAATGTCGTCATCGCGCGCTCCCTCCACTCCCTGTCCCCGCTCTTGCGGGGAGAGGGTTGGGGTGAGGGGCCTCTATCCACGAAATCGGTGGGAGCGAGACTCGCCGAGAGCCCCCCTCACCCGGATTGCTTCGCAATCCGGCCTCTCCCCGCAAGCGGGGCGAGGTGAAGTTGAGCTCGTGGCGCCGCCTGTGCATTCAAAATCCCGCCCGCGTGTTGCCGTAGCCGGCCGGCGCCGTCGCATTGGCATCGAGCAGCCAGCGGGCGCGGGGCTGTGCTTCCATCGTGTCGGTCAGGCCGAGCGCGAGCCGTTCGGCGCCGGCCCATGCGATCATCGCGCCGTTGTCGGTGCAGAGCGCGGGCGGCGGCATGATCAGTTGCGTCCTGGCCTGCCGCGCGACGTCATGCAGGGCGCCGCGGATCGCCTGGTTGGCGGCGACGCCGCCGGCGGCCACGAGCGCACGCGGTGCGCCGAACCGCTCGCGGAAAAGTCTCAAGCCGACACTCAACCGGTCCGCCGTCGAATCCAGCACGGCGGCCTGGAAGCTTGCACAGAGATCGCTGATGTCCTGCGGCGTGATCTCGGCGATACGGCTCGCTTCGTTGCGCACCGCGGTCTTCAATCCCGACAGCGAGAAGTTGGCATCTGGCCTGCCCTGCATCGGCCGCGGAAAGGCAAAGCGCGTAGCATCGCCGCTTGCTGCCGCGCGCTCGACCTGCGGGCCGCCGGGATAGGGCAGGCCCAGCATCTTCGCGACCTTGTCGAAGGCTTCGCCGATGGCATCGTCGACGGTGGTGCCGAGCCGCACATATTGGCCGACGCCGGTGACCGCGACGATCTGGGTATGGCCGCCGGAGGCGAGGAACAGGCAGTACGGAAATTCGATTCCGTCGGTGAGGCGCGGCGTCAGCGCGTGCGCTTCCAGATGGTTCACCGCGACCAGCGGCGTGTCGTGCACCAAGGCGATCGCCTTCGCGGTGGTGAGCCCGACGATGACGCCGCCGATCAGTCCAGGCCCGGCCGCCGCGGCGACACCGTCGAGCTGAGCATAGTCGATGCCGGCCTCGTGCATGGCACGGTCGATGATGCCGTCGAGCACATCGACATGTGCGCGCGCGGCGATCTCCGGCACCACGCCGCCGAAACGGGCATGCTCCTCGACCTGCGACCGCACGATGTTGGACAGGATCTTGCCGCTGCCGTCAGGCGCGCGCTCGATCACGGCCGCGGCGGTCTCGTCGCAGGTGGTTTCGATGCCCAATACAAGCATTGGCGAATTGTTATCCAATTTGCGCCCTTGCGCTCATCCGGAAAGCAGAGTTCTGGTACGTCCGGTAGCATTCCGGGGTCGGCTTGCGCAATCGTTACGCGCAGCCGTCCTCGTGAATGCGTCACCGTCACGCGGTTCGGGAACACAAGCGATGTCCATTCTTGTCACACGGCCGCATCCCGAAAATGAGGCGACGGCGGACAATTTGCGCGCGCGGGGGCATGTGGTGCTGCTCGCGCCGGTGCTCAAGTTCGAGCCGGTCGCTTTCCACGACGAGAGCGAGGCGAACTATAGCGCCATCATTGTCACATCGGCCAATGCGATCCGTGCCGTCGCGCCGCTATTGCAGGATCTCGGCCTGCTGAAGCTGCCGCTGTTTGCGGTCGGCGAGCACACCGCGACTGCCGCGCGAGACGCCGGCTTTGCCGAGGTGATCATCGCCGGCGGCGATTCCGCGGCCCTGCGCGACAGGGTCGTTCAAAGCGCGCGCGACAAGGTGCTGAAGAAGAAAAGCACACTGCTTTATCTCGCCGGTGCGGATCTGTCGCGCGATCTCGGCGGCGAACTCGGCGCCGAAGGATTCAACGTGGTTACGCAGACCACCTATCGCATGGCGCCGGTCAAGATTCTCCCGCGCGATGTCTGCGAGGGCTTCGCCGCGCATGGGATCGAGGCGGTGCTGCATTATTCCAGGCGCAGCGCGCGGGCCTTCCTGGATGCAGCGCGGGACGAAGGCGTCGAAATCTCGGCGCTGGCGATCCCGCAATGCTGCCTGTCCGAGACGGTCGCCAGCGTGCTGCGCGATGCCGGTGCGTCGCAGGTTCTGGTGGCCGCGAAGCCGGACGAAAGTGCCTTATTTGACACCTTGGAGCGTGCTTTGCGGACCCGTTTGGCGTAAGAGGTCGGGCCGAATCCGACGCAATCGGGTCCGTTCAAGGATATTTGCCAAGGATCCGCGCAAGGTATGGAAGTGTGAGGAACCGTCACGATGGCCGACGACAAGCCTGAAGACGCAGGATTGGCCCCCGAGTCGGGTCGTGCCAAGCGCACCCCGCCCACCATCGACCTCGAGGCGACCGAAGTCTCGACCCAGCCGCAGGAGGTGGCAGGCGAGCCCGAGGCTTCGCCGGCGAGCGAGCACACCGAGCCCGAGCAGGCAAAATCCGAGCAGGCCGACGCTGAGCCGGAGCGCGCCGAGGCGCAGGCCGCGGTTGCGCCCGCTGCGGCGTCGCCTCCGGTTTCGCCCTGGGTCATTGCACCGTTCTCCGGTGCGGTGGCGGCGGCCGTCGTGATCGCGGTCGGCTGGATGCTGGGCTGGCCCGCCGTGCAGGCGCCGCCCGCCGCGCCACAAGTGACGAGCGCGACGGTCGACGCTCTGAACGGTCGCGTTGCCGCGGTCGAAGCCAAGGCTGGCAAGCCCGCCGCCGATCCGGCCATGGTGGCGCGGATCGATGCGCTGGAAAAATCCGTAGGCAGCCTGCGCAGCGACATCGCCAATCTGCGCGCACAGTCCGACAAGACCGCGAGCGCTCTTAACGATGCGAAATCTGCGCCGGGCGCTGCTTCGCCTGATCTTGCCGCTCTCAACGACCGCATCGCGCAGCTCGAGCGCGCCAGCAAGACGGAGCGGGCCGAGCTCGCGCAGCAGGGCGAGAAGATCGCCGACGCCAGGACGATCGACGACAAGCCGCTGCGCCACGTGGTGGCGGCGGCCCTGCTCGACGTCGCCGTGCGCCATGGCGATCCCTATGAAGCGCAGCTCGCCGCGGCGCGGTTGCTGGCGGCCAAGCCCGACATGCTGAAGCCACTCGACACCTTTGCATCGTCGGGCATCCCGACCCCGGTCGCGCTGAGCCGCGAGCTGCTCAACATCGTGCCGAAATTGTCGCCGCCGGCGGAGGCCCCGGCCGCGGGTGCCGGCATCGTCGAGCGTCTTCAGGCCGGAGCGTCGAAACTCGTGCGCATCGAGCGCACCGACGGCGTCGGCAACGATCGCGGCGCCATCGTGGCGCGGGTGACGGCTGCTGCGCTCCGCAATGATTTCGTCGAGGCGCGGCGCGAGTTGAAGACGCTGCCCGATGCCGATCGCGCGCCGGCGCAGGCCTGGCTCGACAAGGCCAATGCCCGCGATGCCGCGCTCGCCGCGTCCCGCAAGTTCGCCGACGATGCCATGGCGGATCTCGTCAAGCCTGCTCAATAAAGCTTCGCGCAATAATCAGCGCGTATAGGGATCGCCATGCTTCGCATCGTCCTTTTCCTCGTCTTGATTGCGCTGGCGGCGGCCGGCGCGGCCTGGGTTGCCGATCAGCCCGGCGATCTCGTCCTGACCGCGGGCGGTTTCCGCGCCTCAACGACGTTGCCGAGGTTCGTGTTCTTGCTTGGCCTGTTTGCCGCGGCAGTCGTGCTCGTCTGGAGCATCCTGACGACGATCTGGCGGACGCCGGGGCGTTTGCGCCGCCGCCGCCATGAAAAGCGCCACGCCCGCGGCCGCCACGCCATCACCCACGGCCTGCTCGCGATCGGTCATGGCGATACCGCGCTCGCGCGCCGTCACGCCGAGACGGCGCGGCGGCATGCGCCGAACGATCCGCTCGCGCTGCTGCTGCACGCACAATCGGCGCAGCTCGAAGGTAATCGCGACGAGGCGCAGCGCGCCTTCCGCGCCATGGCCGAGCGCGAGGATACGCGTCTGCTCGGCCTGCGCGGCCTGTTCATCGAGGCGCAGCGCGCCGACGACGCGGTCGGCGCCGTCATGATCGCGGAGGAAGCGATCAAGCTGTCGCCGTCGTCGACCTGGGCCTCGCATGCTGTGCTCGGCTTCCGCTGCGCGCGCGGCGACTGGAGCGGCGCGCTGGCGATCCTCGATTCGAACCTGTCCGCGGGCCTGATCGACAAGCCGGCCTATCGCCGCCAGCGCGGCGTGCTGCTCACCGCACGCGCGCTGGAATTGCAAACGATGGACCGCGACGTCGCACGCGAGAGCGTGATGGAGGCGATCAAGCTCGCGCCGACCCTGGTGCCGGCCGCGGTGCTCGCCGCAAAGTTCGAGAGCGAGGCGCATCAGGTGCGCCGCGCCATGAAGCTGGTCGAGACCGCCTGGCTCGCCAATCCGCATCCAGATCTGGCCGAGGCCTATGCACATGTGAAGCTCGGTGATTCCGCACGGCAGCGCTTGCAGCGGGTCGAGACGCTTGCGGCCAAGACGCCTGCCGATAAAGCCGGCCATATTGAAGGCCAGCTCGCGCTCGCACGTGCCGCGATCGATGCCTCCGAGTTCGCCCGCGCCCGCGCGGTGCTGGGGCCCTACGTCAACGATCCGACCCAGCGCGTTGCACTGCTGATGGCCGAGATCGAGCGCACCGAGCACGGCGACGGCGGCCGCGCCCGCGCCTGGACCTTGCGCGCGGTGCGTGCCCGCCACGATCCGGCCTGGACCGCCGACGGCTATGTCAGCGATCGCTGGCGCCCGGTCTCCCCGGTGACCGGCCGCCTCGACGCCTTCCAGTGGCAGACGCCGGTCGCGAGCCTTCCTTCCGACAAGGGCGACTTGATCGAATCCTCAGCCTTCGAGGAAGCCATGCTGGCGGCCCCGCCGCCGAAACGGGTCACGGCGCCTGCGAATGACACCCCGATGGAACCGGCGCCGGCTGCATCGGCACCGGCCGAGCAGGACAATTCGCCTCCGGCGGCCAAGGAAGAGCCAAAGGCAGAGCCCGTCGTCACGCCCACCGAGCCGGTTGAACCGGCCCCCGAGCCGGCCGAATCATCGCCGGCGGCGACGCCGGTGTTCCGGACCCGCGCCGACCTCGGCAAGCCCGCACCTGCCCCGATCCCCGCCGTCATCCCGATCGTCCGCGCCCCGGATGATCCCGGGATCGATGACGAGGGCCCAAGTGATGAATTTACGGAACAAATCGGCACGCCCAAGGCCCAGGCCGGCGGCTGGCGCGGATTCTGGTCCCGTTGGGGCGCCTAAGCCGCATTTCGCACCCGGCTTGTTCTTGCCAATTCGGGCCATGCCCGATATCAGGAGCGCGCGTATCGGGGCCGGCATCGTCCGGGTCCCGGCAGGGTTCGCCGCAATAGCTCAGTCGGTAGAGCACGTCATTCGTAATGACGGGGTCGGGGGTTCGAATCCCTCTTGCGGCACCAGCGCCCCGAATTCATCCGATCATCACAGCGTCTTAACCGACGCATCCAGCCGGCATGAGCGTGCGCGGATTCAAGATCGTTCGGTCGCCTGCGTGATCGCGATCACATAGTGTCGCGCGTATCTCGCGTAGCGTCCCCGTCACGCCAACACGGGGAGATTTCACATGCGCAAGATCATTCTGGTTGCCGCCATGGTCCTGGCTTCCGCATCTGCCCAGGCGGGCGGCCCACGCAGCCTCTCGCTGGCCACGGCGAGCGAACAGGCCTCGGCTTCACAATCGACAGCGACAACCACGGCCACACAGGTGAGCGAAGCCGCACCCGTCACCGAAGCTGCGAAATATGTCGACCGTCCGCCGGCGATCTTGGCCCCTGCGCCTGCCGCGGCACCTGCTCCAGCCGTCACCACGACGACTTCAGCGCCCGCCACGACCGCAACTCAGCCTGCTAAGACCACGGCGAAAGCCAACAAGCCGAAGCACAAGCGTACCTGGACCGAACGCCGCATCATCAGCGAGCTGCATCGCCACGGCATCTACTGGTAAGCCGCCCGCGTGCTCCACTCTCGCCGTCATGCCCGGGCAAAAGCGCGAAGCGCGTCTTCGCGCTAGATGACCTGGGCATCCACGTCTTCTTCTTCAATCCAAGAACGTGGATGGCCGGGACAAGCCCGGCCATGACGCAAACGTTCCGGATTGATCTTCCGCGTTACTGCGAAACCGTCTGCACCACGCTTCCGATCGGGCGTGCGCTCGAGGTCGGCACCTTCAGATCCTTCAGCAGCGCTTCGTCATATTCCGGCAGCGTCTGGAAGGTGGTCTTGGCCTTCATCTGCACGATCTTGTAGCCGCCGGCCTTGAGCCGTGCGAGCAGCGCCGGCATGGCTTCGCCGGTGTGCTTCTGGAAGTCGTGCATCAGGATGATGCCCTTGCCGAGCTTGTCGAGCCTGGTCATCACGGTCTCGACGATCTTCTCCGGCGTGGCGCCCTTCCTGAAGTCGAAGGAATCGATGTCGGTCGAGAACATCGCGACGTTACGGGTGCCGAAATAGGTCACCATCGCCGGATTGTGCTGAAGCTGCGGGAAGCGGAAGAACGGCGCCGGGTTGGTGCCGAGCGCGAACCTCACTGCGCTAAAGCCCTTCTCGACCTCGTCCTTGACCTGTTGCTCCGTCATCTTCTTGCTGTTCAGGTTGACATGCGACCAGGTGTGCGTGCCGACCGTGTGGCCCTGGGCCAGCACCTGGCGCAGGATTTCCGGGTGGTAGGTCGCGTGCTTGCCGACCGAGAAGAACAGGCCCTTGGTGCATTCATCCGCGAGCGCCTTCAGCACCGCGGGCGTGTTGACCGGCCACGGACCGTCGTCGAAGGTCAGCACGACCTCCTTGTCGGTGAGGAAATCGAACTGCTTGAAGTGCTCGAAGCCGAAGCCGGGACCGCCGGTGGTGTCGATCTCGACCACGCGGGAAACGCCGAGGGCGTTCGGATTGGCGCAGGTCGATCTCTGCTGAACCGGCATGGCCGGAGCGGGCGCTGGGGCCGCGGCGGCTGCCGCCGGCTTGCCCGCGAGGGCCGCGGTGGTCTCGACGTCATCCTTGGCGGCGAGCTTCGCCTGTGCCGGCAATTGATCGGCGGCACGGGCGGCCATTGTCTTGGGAGCGGCCTGATCGGCGCGCGAGGAATAATAAAACCAACCTCCGGCGGCAATCACGACCGCCGCAACTACACTGGCCAGCATCAGGCCCAACGCATTACGCATCGCTACTCTTTCCAATTACGCAACCAAACCTGCGGAATTTCCCGCGCGACGAGCCATTAATGCGAAGGAACAGTTAACGTGACACCAACACGACGGCGTTTGCGCCGGATTTTCAGCGGGGTGCGCCAATGTGACTGAAGTCACAGTTGGGGTGCGCCCCGTGACCGTCATCACAGTGGAAACTGTTTTGCTGGAGCATCGTAGTTCCCATCAACAACGGGCCCGCTTCCTGCGGTGCCAATGGGAGCTTCAAATGACCAAGTCGTTTACCGCCAAGTCGCTTACCTCCAAGTCCTTGAGTAGCAAGATCCGCGACACCAGCCTGGCCCTGGG
Source organism: Bradyrhizobium sp. CCBAU 11386 (assembly GCF_028128955.1). Lineage (NCBI taxonomy): Bacteria > Pseudomonadati > Pseudomonadota > Alphaproteobacteria > Hyphomicrobiales > Nitrobacteraceae > Bradyrhizobium > Bradyrhizobium sp. CCBAU 11386. Next base: position 41,736 of record NZ_LBKA01000226.1, on the reverse strand, counting down.
CTTCGCCGCCATCGTCTCGATCGTTTCGACAACTTCGAGCTTCGCCTTCTCGTCCGAAGCGCAGCAGATGTGCACCGGCGATGCCTTCCGCCTGTGCTCGTCGGAGATCCCCAACATCCCGAAGATCACCGCGTGCATGATGAAGCATCGTTCGGACCTGAGCGCCGGCTGCCGCGCGGTGATGGACAAGGACCTCGCCAAGGGCGCCTCACGCAAGGTCGCTGACGCCCAGGACAAGCAGTAAGGACAACACAGCGATCGTTGTGTCGGTTAGCTCCCCTCGCGCAGTGCCCCGGCGTCAAGCCGGGGCCACGCGGCGGCGCCATTCAGTCTGTCAATAAAGCCGTTGCGGCTCCGGGATCGTCGCACTAGCTTCGCCCGCACTTTCTTCCGGGTAAGAGGCATTACGCGATGACCAGATTTCTTTTCGTTATTTCTTTGCTCCTGTGCGCATCTGGCGCCTCAGCGCAACAACAGCCCGGACACGACGCCTGCGCGCGCGACGTCACGCGCTTCTGCCGCGCCGTGATGAACAATGGCGACCAGGCTGTGCTCGCCTGCCTCAAGCAGAACCGCACGCGTCTCAGCAAGGGCTGCGACAAGGTGCTGACGGAGCACGGGCAGTGATTGTCATTCCGGGGCGCGCGAAGCGCGAACCCGGAATCCATCGAGCGGCAATCTTCTGAGAGAAATGGATTCCGGGCTCGCGCCTGACGGCGCGCCCCGGAATGACCAGAGACCTACGTGCTGCTCCCCGCCGCGGTCGCAACCACTGGCAGCACCTCGCTTGCTCCCTGGTCCGGCGTCTCTTCCTTCCAGCGCACCGAGCCGAACGGACGCTCCAGCATGCGGCGGATCCGCACCGGCTCGGGGCCGACGTGGAAGTCGATCGCCTGTTGATGCAGCGCGCGTTCCGACTGGGTCGAACGGTTGCGCTGGCGTAAATAGTCGAACCAGGTCGGGCAGTGATAGCGCTCGGTCCACAATTCGGGGTCGGCGATGTCGCGCGCGATCGACCAGCCATAGGCGCCGTTGCGCTGCCTCGAGAGCTGCACATCCTGCATGACATTGTGGAAGGCGCGCGCGTTCTCTTGGGCGACGCGGTATTCGATCTCGACCACCAGCGGTCCGCTGCGGCCGGTGAGCGACAGCCTGACTTCGGGGTCGGCCAGCACCTCGGCGTCTTCGTTGCGGGCGCCGACGCGCGGCATCGTGAGCCAGATTCCCAGCAGCGGCGAGACCAGCATCAGGCCTGCCGCGACCAGAAGCGCGGCCTCGACGCCGGCATAGTCGGTGAGATGGCCCCAGCCCCAGGCGCCGATCGCGATGCCGCCGGAGATCGAGGCCTGAAACGCCGCCAGCGACCGGCCTGCGACCCAGCGCGGTGCCGAGAGCTGCACGCCGATATTGAACAGCGCGACGGCGGCCATCCAGACCGCGCCGGCCAGCACCAGCGCGGCCGCCGTCAGCACCGGTTCCGTGCTCACGGCAAGGGCGGCCATCGCGAAGGCCATCGAGATGGTGCAGGCCCGGATCGCGGACTCGCCGCTCATGCGCTTGCGCAATTCGTGGATGTTGAGTGCGCCGACGACCGCGCCCATGCCGAAGGCGCCGAGCATGATGCCGTAGGTCTGCGCGCCGCCATGCAGCAGGTCGCGCGCGACCAGCGGCATCAGCGCCATCACGGCGCCGCCGATCAGGCCCATCACCAGCGTGCGCAGCAGCACGATCTTGATCGGCGGTGAATTGGTGATGTAGCGGAAGCCGGAGACCATGGCGCGGTTGAGCTTCTCCCGGGGCAGGCGCGAGGGCTCGGTGCTGCGCCGCCACAGCAGCAGCACGGCCAGCAGCGGCAGATAGAGGATCGCGTTGCAGGCGAACGCCGCCACCGCGCCGAGCGCGGCGACGATGACACCGCCGACCGCGGGACCGAAGCTGCGCGCGATGTTGTAGCTGATGCCGTTCAGCGCGACGGCCGACGGCAGTGCTTCGGGCGGCACCTGCTCGCTGACCGAGGATTGCCAGGCCGGGCCGAACAGCGCGTTGCCGCTGCCCACGACGAAGCAGAAGGCGAGCAACGTTTCCGGCGTGATCAGCTTGAGCCCGGCCAGGATCGTGAGCGCAGTCGCGCCGGTCAGCGCGATCATGAGCGAGACCAGGGTGACGATGCGGCGGTCATACATGTCGGCGATGGCGCCGGCCGGCATCGAAATCAGCATGATCGGCAGCATCAGCGCGGTCTGCACCAGCGCCACCTTGTCGGCCGAGGCCGCCATCTGCGTCATCGCCCAGGCGGCGCCCACGCCCTGGATCAGCAGGCCGAGATTGGAGAGCAGGCTGGCGAGCCAGATGCGCCGGAATACGGTGTACCGCAGCGGCGCGGTGATGCCGTCGCCGGCGAGTTTCTGACGGTTCGGCTGCTCGGTCATATCCCCTTCCAAAAGGGCTGGCAGAAGTGGTCCTGGTGATTCCGGCAGGTTCAGTGATGCCCGCGAAAGTCCTTCGCTGTCCAGTGATTAGGACGCTATAAGCGGTGCAAAGAGATGGTTTTGCCGGGGAGGAACAGATGAAGCTGTCGCGACGGACGATCCTGCTAGGTGCCGGCACGTTGCCTTTCGCGCTTGCGAGCGTCCGGATGGACGCTTTCGCACAAACCACGCCCGCGGCGCAGGGCGCCGAAGTGCCGCCGATCCTGTTCGTCCACGGCAATGGCGACTACGACGCGCTCTGGATGACCACGATGTGGCGGATGGAATCCAATGGCATCGCGCGCGATCGCATGCTGGCGATCAACTTCACCGATCCCTTGGCGCGGAGCGACGACAAGGTCGAGCAGGCGAACCGCTCCTCGACCGAGGACCAGCGCCGCGAGCTCACTGCCGCCATCGCCGAGCTGAAGCGCCGTACCGGTGCGGCGCGCGTGGCGCTGGTCGGCAGCTCGCGCGGCGGCTATGCGATCCGCAATGTCATCAGGAACGGCGGTGTGGCCGACGTCAGCCACGCCGTCCTGTGCGGCACGCCCAATCACGGCGTGTTCGCGACCGACGACCAGCCCAACAGCGAGTTCAACGGCCGCGGCGCGTTCCTGCGCGGGCTGAACGGGGGCGAGAGCGAGGTGACGCCGGGCACGGCTTTCCTCACCTTGCGCAGCGATGGGATGGACAAATACGCGCGAGCCGACGGCCGTTTCATCGGCAAGCCTGGCACGCCGACCGGTGTCACCACCGAGGGGCCGGAGCTGCAGGGGGCCACCAATCTCGTGCTCGGTGCGCTCGATCATCGCGAGGTGGCGTTTCACCCGCGCGCCTTCCGCGAGATCTACAAGTTCATCGCCGGCCGCGAGCCCGCGCGCATCGCGATTGTGCCGGAACCGAGCGTCAGGCTGAGTGGCCTCGTCACGGGAACGCCGGGGGGCGTGTCGACCAATCGTCCGGTGGCGGGCGCAACCGTCGATATCTTCCGCGTCGACCCTGATACCGGTGAGCGCAAGGGCAATGCCGTGCACAGCTCGAAGACCGGCGGCGACGGTCGCTGGGGACCGGCGCAGGTCGAATCCTCCTGGTCGCTCGAATTCGTCCTCGTGTCGCCGGATGCGCCGACTACGCACATCTACCGCTCGCCCTTTCCGCGCTCGTCCGACGTCGTCCACCTGCGCGCCGCGCGTCCGCTCGGCCCGGCGGACAAGGACGCCGGCGCTGTCGTGATCATGTCACGTCCGCGCGGCTATTTCGGCCTGCCGCGGGACGTCGTTCTGCTCGACGGCAAGGAGCCGGCCGACGTCAAGCCGGGCGTACCCACGGATTCGGCAGCAACATTGCGGCTTCCGGCTAGCGAGATCGGGCGTAACATCGTGGCCCAGTTCGGCGAAGAACGGATTGTGGCACGCCTCTGGCCTGCCTCCGAGAACAGGATTGCGGTTGCCGAGCTGACTTACTAGCTATTTGCCTGCGTCACATCTGCGGGAGAGAGCCATGAACATCGCCAGCGTGCGTCGGCCCATCGTCCCTCCGACGCCGCCGCGTGCGCCGGACGGCATGTCGTTCCTCGGCCGGGTCGCGGTGATCAGGCAGAACATGATCGCCACCTGGGGGCAGCGCGCCTATGAGGAAGACGTTCTCGAGGGCCGCTTCTTCCTCCATAAGAGCTTCATCCTGAACCGCCCGGATGCGATCCGGCATGTCCTGCTCAGCAATTACGAGAACTACACGCGCACGCCGGCCGGCATCCGCATGCTGCGTCCCGTGCTCGGTGAAGGCCTTCTGATTGCGGAAGGTCATTCCTGGACGTTTCAGCGCCGCACGCTCGCGCCGGCCTTCACGCCGCGCGCCACCGCAAATCTCGTTCCGCACATGACTGCGGTGCTCGACGAGACCATCGCGAAGCTGGATGCGCGCAACGGCGAGACCGTTGATCTGCGCGAGACCATGCAGCGCATGACGCTCGAGATCGCCGGGCGCACGATGTTCTCCTTCGGCATGGACCGGCATGGCCCGACCTTGCGCAACTTCGTCATGGAATATGGCGAGCGGCTGGGACGGCCCTATTTCCTCGACATGCTGCTGCCGGTGTCCTGGCCGAGCCCGATGGATTTTGCCCGCGCCCGATTCCGCAAGCGCTGGACCAAATTCGTCGCGATGCTGATCGCCGAGCGGCGCGCCGCCGGGAAAAAGGACGGCGCGCCGCCGCGCGACCTGTTCGATCTCATGGACGAGGCGCGCGATCCTGAAACAGGCAAGGGCTTTTCCGACACGCAGCTCATCGACGAAGTCGCGACCATGATTCTCGCCGGTCACGAAACCACGGCGACCGCGCTGTTCTGGGCGCTCTATCTGCTCGCGCTCGATCCTGACACGCAGGAGGAGGTGGCGTCCGAGACCCGCGGCGAACATCTCGACAGCATGGCCGACATCGATCGCCAGAAATTCACCCGCGCGGTGATCGAAGAAACCATGCGGCTCTATCCGCCCGCCTTCCTCATCGCGCGTGCCGCGCGCGAGAAGGACAGTGTGGCCGGAATCGAGATCGGCAAGGGCGACATCATCATGATCGCGCCCTGGCTGCTGCACCGGCACGAAAAGCTGTGGGATCAGCCGAACGCGTTCGTTCCAAAGCGCTTCATGTCGACTGAAGCACCCGACCGTTTCGCTTATTTGCCGTTTGGCGCGGGTCCGCGCGTGTGCGTCGGCGCGCCGTTTGCGCAAGCCGAGTCGGTGCTGGCGCTGGCCCGGCTGATCGGTGCGTTCCGCGTCGAGCTGGTCGATACGGCTCCCGTGATCCCGCATGGCGTCGTCACAACCCAGCCGGACCGTTCACCCATGTTCCGCATCACGCGTCGGTGACAGGCAATCGCCTGGCCGATGGCGTGATCCACCCTAGATAGAGTTGCGCCATGAGCGACATCCAGGCCCAGTTTTCCGTTCTGAAGCAGACCGCCGATCCGAAGGTGGTCGATGCGATTGCGCGCCTCATCGAGGACGGCGAGGATCACGAGCTCAACCGCATCAATGTCCTCGATTTCGCCAGGCAGCATGACGTCGACGAAGAGCACGCGATCTCTGCCTTCCTGCATTCGGCCCGGCTTGGGCTGTTCGATCTCGGCTGGAACGTGCTGTGTCCGGGATGCGGCGGCGTGCTCGGCGCTCACGCGACGCTGAAGGCGCTCAAGCCGGACGATTATCACTGTGCGCTCTGTGCCTGTGGCTACAAGGCCTCGGTGGACGACCAGGTCGAGGTTTCCTTCACCGTGAATCCGCGCGTCCGGCGCATCGCGGCGCACGATCCTGATACGCTTCCGGTGTGGGAGTATTTCAAGCAGGTGTTCTGGAGCTCCGGCGTCGACTTCAACAAGGAATCGTTTGCGACGCTGGCCAACGAGGTCACGCTGGATACGATGGAGCTGCCGGCCGGCGAGAAGGCGACCATGTCGCTGCAGCTGCCGAACGACTTCATCATCATCTTCGAGCCGGTGACGCACGCCGCTCATTTCATCGACGTGCAGGGCGAGCCGACCAAGGATCGCCAGCAGTTCGCCATCATGTACAACAGGGTGCAGGCGCCGACGGGCACCACGACCATGCGGCCGGGCCCGCTGCGGCTGTCGCTGGAGAACCAGGCCGGCGTGCGCGTGCTGCCGTCGGTGTTCATCGCGGCCGAGGCGCTTCATCACCTCATCGGCAAGCGCAAGCCGTTCCTCACCGCCAAGCGCATGCTGTCGAACCAGACGTTCCGCGATGTGTTCAAGGCGGACAATCTCAGTGTCGACCAGCGGCTCCAGATCACGTCCCTGACATTTCTGTTCACGGATCTGAAGGGGTCGACCGCGCTCTACGAACGGGTCGGCGATCTCGCTGCGTTCGATCTCGTGCGCGCGCATTTCCATGCGCTGCTCGAGATCATCTCCTCCGAGAAGGGCGCGGTGGTGAAGACCATCGGCGACGCCGTGATGGCGACCTTCATCCGTCCCGAGCACGCGATCGTCGCGGGCCTGCGGATGCGCGCGGCGATGGACGAGCTCAACAAGCAGCGCGGCACGGCCGATCTCATCGTCAAGATCGGCATCCATGAGGGGCCGTGCCTCGCGGTGATGCTCAACGAGCGGCAGGATTATTTCGGCCAGACCGTCAACATCGCCGCGCGCGTGCAGAGCCTGTCGACCGCGCAGGAGATGCACATCACCGGGCCGGTGCTCGATGCGCCGGCCGTGGCGGAAGTGCTGAAGCAGCGCGCGATCAAGCCGATCCAGAAGCAGGCCGCATTGCGCGGCATTGCCGACAAGATGGTGGTGTACGAGATACCGTGAGGGCGCGGTGGCGGAGTCCGCGGGCTCCGTCATTTACGAGCAAAGCACCAAATCTCTCCAACGTCGTCCTGGCGAAAGCCAGGACCCATACCGCGGAATCTATTTTTTGCGGATGGTCGTAGTACCGGACGACAACCAGTCTTCGCCAAACGTCTCCCTGGGGTAATGGGTCCTGGCTTTCGCCAGGACGACGTCGGAGAGTTGATCTGGCCGCCCTCCAGAAATCACAGCCTTTAGATTGCCAAAACGTAATGCAGCGCGCGGAACTGACACGCGTTGCGCCGGTTGAGTTTCCCGCTCATATAAGGCTGGTAGACGCCGCGTCCTCGCGGCGTCATCGATTTCGGTAGGACTCCATGCTCGACGGCTTGCGCCAATTCATCGCCGACATTGTGGCCCCCCAAGCCCAGGACCGCGCATTCGGCGACAGCGATTATCGGCTGGCGGCGACCGCGTTGCTGGTTCACGTGGTCTCGCTGGACGGCCAGCCGACGGCGGCCGAGCAGCGCAAGCTGCACAGCCTGATCGAAAGCCATTTCGGGCTTGATCGCGGCACCGCCGATCGTTTGATCGCCGATGCAACCCAGGTCGAGGGCGAGGCGGTCGACCTCTATCACTTCACCAGCGTCATCATGCGCTCGCTCGACGAAGCGGGCCGCAAGCGCATCGTCCAGATGATGTGGGAGCTGGTCTATGCCGACGGCCAGGTCTCCGAGTTCGAGGACAACGTGGTCTGGCGCGCTTCCGACCTGCTCGGGATTTCCCAGCGCGACCGGATCGACCTGAAGCATGCCGTGGCAGACCGTACCGGTAGCCAGGTGAAGGACGGCGCCGTCGGCGGCTGATTTCGCCCAACACGGCGGATTGCCGGTTGTGCAGATCACATGACGAAACTTTAATGTAGCCCCCGGCCGCCTTGTCCCGGATTTGCCCGTAAATCCGCGGGTTTTCTGCTCTCCCTGATGCCCGCTCAAGCGGCCATGCTGTCAGCGCCGCTTGCCTGTCGCGTACGGCCTATGCTCTCGTTCCGCCATTGCGGGACCAAAAACTTCAATTCAAGAGACTTCGATCGTGACTGAGCGGGTAACGTTGATCACCGGTGCCTCGGCGGGCATCGGCACGGAGCTGGCGCGGGTGTTCGCCGCGAATGGACACCGTCTCGCGCTGACGGCGCGGCGCGCGGACCGGCTCGAGGCGCTCGCGAACGAGCTCTCCGCCAAGGGCGGCAAGAAGCCGATCGTCATCGCCTGCGATCTTCAGGAAGCAGACGCCGGAGAAAAGATCGCGGCAGCGCTCGCCGCCGAAGGAGTCGAGCTCGACCATCTCGTCAACAATGCCGGCTTCGGCGTGTTCGGCGATGCAATCGAGTGCGATCGCGACGAGCAGGTTGGCATCGTCGATGTCAACGTTCGGGCTCTGACGGATCTGTCGCTGCGATTTGCCGATCAGCTCGTCAGGAACAAGGGCGGTCTTCTCAATGTCGGATCGGTTGCCGGCTTTCTGCCCGGCCCCGGCATGGCGGTCTATTACGCGTCCAAGGCCTATGTGATTTCTTTCACCGAGGCCTTGCGGGCAGAGCTCGCGCCGCGCGGCGTCCGCGTCACCGTACTTTGCCCGGGTCCGGTGCCTACCGAATTCCAGGCGCGCGCCGGCGTTGGATCCGGACATAATACGGCCCTTCTCAATGTTCCTGCCTCCGATGTTGCACGGGAGGCCTATCGTGGGCTGATGGCAAATAAACGGGCAGTGCTGCCCGGTCTCGGCATCAAGATTGTGCCATTCGCGCTGCGTTTCTTTCCGCGCGGCTTCATTTTGTCCGCCACCAGTCGCTTCCAGCGGCAGAGGCACTGAAGAACGCTCGAAGCGTCTGTCGTGGCCCGGAGCTTGCTTCCTTAATCGGTGTCGTGTGTGCGCAAACTCACACGATGTTAACCATCGCTTAGCTATGCTGGCGGTCTGAACCGATAGCATTTGGAAAGGCAATGTCGTTCCGGACGGACAGGTTTGGTGGCGCGGAGTTGGTGCCCTTCCCGAAGAGAAGGGCCCTTGGCGCATCTGCTGCTCGTCCGGAAGCCCGGTTGCCGGTTCTGATTGTCCTGCACCAGGAATCCTCGACGCCCGGCCGCGTCGGCAATGCGCTGCGCGCGCTCGGTCATCGCCTCGACATCCGCCGTCCCCGCTTTGGCGATCCCCTTCCGGAGACGCTCGATAGGCATGCCGGCGCCGTGGTCTTCGGCGGCCCCATGAGCGCCAACGATCCCGACGACTACATCCGCCGCGAGATCGACTGGATCGAAATTCCGCTCCGCGAACAGCGGCCGTTCCTCGGCATCTGCCTCGGTGCGCAGATGCTGGCGATGCAGCTCGGGGCCCGCGTCGCGCCGCATGCGGAGGCGCTGACCCAGATCGGCTACTACCCGATCCGCCCGACGGCCGCGGGCCACGCGCTCTGCCCGGCCTGGCCGGCGCAGGTCTATCACTGGCATCGCGAGGGATTCGAACTGCCGGCCGGCACTGAGCTGCTTGCGGAGGGCGATGATTTTCCGGTGCAGGCGTTCCGCGCCGGCAATGCCTTCGGCGTGCAGTTTCATCCCGACGTGACCTACGCCATGATGCATCGCTGGACCACGCGCGGCTATGACGGGTTCAGTGCGCCCGGTGCGCGCGAGCGGCATCATCATTTCGCGGATCGTGCCGTGTACGATGTCGCAGAACGCGCCTGGCTCGACCACTTCATCAATGGCTGGCTGGCGCGCCGGCCGCTGCTGGCGCAAGCCGCCGAGTGATCGCGCAGACGGCGCACAGGCCCTTGCTTCATCCCCGGATATGCTAGGCTCGCTTCCAACGAGCGCGCGCGAAATTGCGCCGGCAGACAAAGGGAGAGCGTCATGGCCTATGAACACATTCTCTATGAGGTGAGCGACAAGGTCGCGACCATCACGCTCAATCGCCCGGACCGCATGAACGCGTGGACGCCGACAATGGAGCGCGACGTGCGCCATGCGATGGAAGCATCAAGCGCCGACGACAACGTCCGCGTCATCGTGCTCACCGGCGCGGGCCGCGCCTTCTGCGCCGGCGCCGACATGGATGCGTTGAAAGGGCTCGACCCTGACGGCGTCAGGCGCGCATCGAACCTGCCGCCCTTCGACATGAATCGCCGGCCCGACTGGCAGACGCGCTACGGCTTCTATCCGTCGATCGGAAAGCCCGTCATCGCGATGCTCAACGGCGCGACCGCGGGCATCGGCCTCGTCCACGCGCTCTATTGCGACCTGCGCTTTGCCGCCGACAATACCGTGTTCACCACCGCCTTCGCGCGGCGTGGTCTGATTGCCGAGCACGGCATCAGCTGGATGCTGCCGCGCATCGTCGGCCATGCCAACGCGATGGATCTGTTGCTCTCGGCGCGCCGTGTTTCGAGCGACGAGGCGCTGCGGATCGGGCTGGTCAACCGTCTGTGCTCGCCGGAGAAGCTCCGCGAGGAAACCTACGCCTATGCGCGCGACCTCGCAGATTTCGTCTCGCCGAGCGCGATGGCCGTGATCAAGCGCCAGCTCTACGAGGTGCCGTTCCAGACGCTGGCCGAGGCCACGATCGAGGCCAACCGGGAGATGATGGTGGCGCTGGGAGGCAGCGATTTCCGGGAAGGCGTGGCAAGCTTCATGGAGAAGCGGCCGCCGAGGTTTACGGGGAGGTAGGGGATTTGCACGGAGAGAGTCCGCCGTCGCCCTGCGGGCTATGGCGGGACAGCCTTCGCTACGCGAGGGCTTGCCTAGCCGAAGCAGGCGTAGCCTGCGAAGGCTGGTGGAGCCAGGCGGGATCGAACCGCCGACCTCGTCATTGCGAACGACGCGCTCTCCCAGCTGAGCTATGGCCCCGTTTGCTGGCCGCTCTGGTAAACGCGGCCGACAACCGGGCGCCATTTAAGTCCCTGCCAAGGTCAAGTCAAGGACGGGCGTAACCCGGTTTTAGCCATTCCGGCGCCCGAACTTCCCTTGTTTGGACCGGGGGGAACCGATATCTAGCAAAAGGCGTCAATCCCGACCGCAGCCAGAGTTTTCAAAAGCCAGAGTCTTCAAAAGCCATGCGTGCCGTTCTCGACATCGTCATCATCGTGCTCGACCTCTACGTCTGGCTGCTGATCGCCTCCGCGATCCTGTCCTGGCTGATCGCTTTCAACGTGGTGAACACCCGCAACCAGTTCGTTTCGGCGGTGGCGGAGTTCCTCTACCGAATCACCGAGCCGGTGCTGGCGCCGATTCGCAATTTCCTGCCCAGCCTTGGCGGGCTCGATATTTCGCCGATCATCCTGATCCTGCTCATCATGTTCATCGAGCGGGTGATCCTGTATTACATCTACCCGAACGTCATCTAAGCAGGCGGGAGCGCCTTGGTCGCGAAAGAGGCCTTCAAGGAACCCTGGCGTTACTCGGCTGCAGGAATCAGCATCGCGCTGCGGGTGACGCCGCGCGGCGGCCGCGACGACATCGACGGGATCGAGCAGCTGGCCGATGGCCGCAGCGTGCTCAAGGTGCGGGTGCGCGCGATCGCCGATGGCGGCGAGGCCAACAAGGCCGTTTTGGTCCTGCTGGCGAAATCGCTTGGTGTCCCCAAGGCCAGCGTAAGACTCCTGTCCGGAGCGACCTCGCGGCTGAAGCAGATCGCGGTCGACGGCGATCCGGCGCGGCTCGGCGAGGCCTTGCGCCAGCTCGCATCCGCCAAATCGAAAGACCAAGGGAACTGACATGACGGCCAAGATCATCGATGGAAAAGTCATTGCCGCGGATCTCCGGGCGCGCGTGGCCGACGAGGTTGCCCGCGTCAAGCGCGAGCACAATCTGGTGCCGGGGCTTGCGGTGGTCCTGGTCGGCAACGACCCGGCGAGCGAGGTCTATGTCCGCTCCAAGCAGACCCAGACCCAGGCCGCCGGCATGGCCTCGTTCGAGCACAAGCTGCCGGCCGACGTGTCGCAAGGCGACCTGCTGGCATTGGTCGCAAAACTCAATCGCGATCCGGCCGTGCACGGCATTCTGGTGCAGCTGCCGCTGCCGAAGGGTCTGAACACCGAGGCCGTCATCAACGCCATCGATCCCGCCAAGGACGTCGATGGCCTGCATCCGAACAATGCCGGCCGGCTCGCCGGCGGCTTCGAGGCGCTGTCGCCCTGCACGCCGCTCGGCTGCATCATCCTGACCAAGAGCGTGCACGCCTCGCTCGAAGGCATGAACGCCATCGTCATCGGCCGTTCCAATCTGGTCGGCCGCCCGCTGGTGCAGTTGTTGCTGAACGAGAACGCCACGGTGACGATCGCGCATTCGCGCTCGCGCGACCTGCCCGGCCTCGTGAGGCGGGCCGATCTCGTCTACGCCGCCGTCGGCAGACCTGAGATGGTGCGCGGCGACTGGCTGAAGCCCGGCGCGACCGTGATCGACGTCGGCATCAACCGGATCCCGAAGGACGACGGCAAGACGCGCCTCGTCGGTGACGTCGCCTATCAGGAAGCGCTCGCCGTGGCCGGCGCCATCACGCCGGTGCCGGGCGGCGTCGGCCAGATGACGGTCGCGTGCCTGCTGGTGAACACGCTACGCGCGGCCTGCGCGATCGCGGGGCTGCCGAAGCCGGCGGTGTAGTTGAGTGTCATTCCGGGGCGGCTCGACGGGACCGCGGAAACGCGGCCCGGAGAGCCGAACCCGGAATCTCGCGCCCCAATCTCCGGATTCCGGGTTCGCGCTGACGCGCGCCCCGGAATGACGGTAGGGATCAGCCCTTCTTCTTCTTCTCGCGGTCCATGCCTTCGAGGATCAGCTTGTGCGCTTCCTCCGGGCCGCCCCAGCGCAAGATCTTCACCCACTTGCCCTTCTCGAGATCCTTGTAGTGCTCGAAGAAGTGCTGGATCTGCTGCAGCGTGATGTCGGGCAGGTCGGAGTACGACTTCACCTTGTCGTAGCGCTGCGTCAGCTTCGACGACGGCACGGCGAGAATCTTCTCGTCGCCGCCGGCTTCGTCTTCCATGAACAGCACGCCGACCGGACGCACGCTCATGACGGCGCCAGGGATGATGGCGCGGGTGTTGACGATCAGGACGTCGCAGGGATCGCCGTCGTCCGACAACGTGTGCGGGATGAAGCCGTAGTTACCGGGGTAACGCATCGGTGTGTAGAGGAAGCGGTCGACCACCAGCGTGCCGGCCTCCTTGTCCATCTCGTATTTGATCGGTTCACCGCCCACGGGGACTTCGATGATGACATTGACGTCCTGTGGGACGTTTTTCCCGATCGAGACCGCATCGATACGCATTCAAGGCTCCGTTGTTGCCGAGGTTAAATCGCGCCCGGCAGCGATTTTGGCGCTGTCATACGCGGGCTTGGCCCCCCAATCCATCGTGTTTTTGTGAAATAATGAATCCGGCACCACCGGCTCAAGAGGCAACGGTATCGACGGATGGGAAACGCTGGCAGCTAAACCTTCAGCAGCTCAATTGGTCCAGGCGAAGGCAACCTTGTCGAGCGACTTCGGCCCGAATCGTTCCGAGGAACGCGCCACCATGCGACCGCCCAGAGCCCGGTAGAACTCGGTGGCCGGATCGTTGTCCGAGAGCGCCCACACCACCATGCTCTTCAACCCGCTCTGCATCAGGTCGCGGCGGGCGGCGGCGAACAGGCGCCGACCGAAGCCGAGGCCCTGGAATTCCGGGCGCAGATAGAGCTCGTAGATCTCGCCGTCGAAGTGCAGGCTGCGAGCACGGTTGCGGCCGTAATTGGCATAGCCTGCGATCTTGTCGCCGAACACCAATACGCTGACGCGGCTGCCCTTGCGGATCGCGCTGTCCCACCACTGCGGACCGCGGCGGTTGATCAGCTTCTCCAGCTCGGCGCCGGGAATGATGCCCTGATAGGCCGAGCGCCAGGCTTCGTCATGGGTTGACGCCACCGCAGTTGCATCTGCGGCTTTGGCCGGCCGGACCTCGATCAGGGTTGTGCTCATGGACACGATCAAATCAAGTCGCCGCGTCGGCGGCAAGACCTATCGTTAATTATCGGTTAACCTGTGGACTTTCTGCATCAGTATTTTACCCCAGTTGTACCGAAAGAGGACAAGGCGCTGCCTTGAACGGCAACGAATTGCCATGCGTCGGTGCAAAACTCCGTTGTGGCAACCAATGAACGGCGATGGCAACGCAGAAAGTCCGCCCAGGATGATTCGTTCCCGTTAGTGTGGCCCTCGCTGTCCGTGTTCGCCTCCGGCAATTCATGCGGCTTTTCAATATCCTTGCGCTCCTTTCTCTGCTGGCCTTGCTGACCGCGCCGCCTCTGTGCGCTCAGGTCACGTTCGGTGCAGCGGGCGAGGAAGGCGAGCCGTTTCGCCGGCAGGAGTGGCGTGTGCCATCGCCGGATAGCGACATTGCCGCGCATGCGCTGCTGTTTCGCCCGCTCGGAGCCGGCCCATTTCGACTTGCGGTCATCGCGCATGCCTCGACGCAGAACGGCTTGCGTCGCGCACAAATGCAGCAGCCGGAATACCGCGCGCTCACAGCCTTCCTTGTCGCGCGTGGCTTTGCCGTGCTGGTGCCGGAACGGCTCGGCCATGGTGCAACCGGTGGTCGCTATGTCGAGGACCAGGGCGGCTGCGACGAAGCGGACTACGCGCGCTCGGGTCGTGCGACGGCCGGAGAAATTTCGCTGGCACTGGACCATTTGCGGAAGCAGGATTTCATCCGCCAGGATGCCGCGGTCGTGGTCGGCCATTCCGCCGGTGGCTGGGGCGCGCTGGCGCTCGCCAATGCCGATCCGAAGACGATCTCCGCGATCACAGTGTTTGCGCCGGGGCGCGGCGGCCATGCTAATGACGAACCGAACCGGATCTGTGCGCCACACACGCTTCTTGCGGCTGCCGCTGAATTCGGCAAGGCGGCGCGCATTCCCGTCACATGGCTCGTTGCGAGCAATGACAGCTATTTCCCGCCGGCATTTTCGAAGTCGCTGGCGGATGCATTTCGCGGCGGTGGCGGCAAGGTCGACTTCCGCGCACTGCCCGCAGTGGGCAGCGAGGGGCACTGGATGATCGAGCTTGAGGCCGGCGTCAAAGCCGCGAGCAGCGAGCTCGAGCGCGCGCTGAAGCCGGCGTTGGCGAAGAAACCATGACGCTGTATTTCCTGGTCAAATACCTGCACGTGCTCGGCGCCATCGTCATCCTCGGCACCGGGACCGGCATCGCCTTCTTCATGCTGATGGCGCATCGCACGCACGACGTGGACTTCATTGCGCGCACCGCCTCGGTGGTGGTGATTGCGGACGCGATCTTCACGCTGTCAGCGGTGATCTTGCAGCCGGTCAGCGGTGGCCTGCTGATGATGCTCTCGGCCACGTCGTTCACAGAGCGTTGGCTGCTCGCTTCGCTCGCGCTCTATGCCGTCGCGGGCCTGTTCTGGATCCCCGTCGTCTTCATGCAGATCGAGATGCGCGATCTCGCGCGCAAGGCTTCCGAGCAGCGCGCCGCGCTGCCGGAGCGTTACTTCGTCCTGTTCCGCCGCTGGTTCGCGTTCGGCTTCCCCGGCTTCGGCGCGACGATGCTGATCCTCTGGCTGATGGTTGCCAAGCCGTTTTGAGGGAATGATGAACCAGCGAACCATCCTGGTGCTCGGCGCCTCCGGCCTGATCGGCCGCTTCGTCATCGACGATCTGCGCGCGCGAGGCCTTCGCGTCGTCGGCGTGGCGCGCAGCCTGTCACCCGCGCAGAAGATGAGCGCGCTGGACGTCGAGCTGCCGATCCTCTCGCTCGACGCAGCCGCGCTGACGCGTCTGTTGCGCGAGCATGCCGTGGATATCGTCGTGAATTGCCTCGGCGTGCTCCAGGACGGCCCCGGCAGCGACACCAATGCGGTGCATCGCGATTTCGTCGCGCGTCTGCTTCAGGCGATCGGCGGCAGCGGCCGTGCGATCCGGCTGGTGCACATCTCGATTCCGGGAATGGCAGAAGCCGACCGTACCGCTTTCGCGACGACCAAGCGCGAGGCCGAGCGATTGATCGTGGCCTCCGGCATTGCCCACGCCATCCTGCGGCCCGGCTTCGTGGTCGCGCCGTCAGCCTATGGCGGCAGCGCCTTGCTGCGTGCGCTCGCGGCCCTTCCACTCGACTTGCCGAGCGTGGAGATGGCGACGCCGTTTCAGCCCGTCGCGGTCGAGGACATCGCTGCCACCATCGCCTGGCTTGCCGCGCGCGATATCGACGATGCATCCGTGAAGGCCGTGAGCTGGGACCTGATGCTATCAGAGCCGGTCACCATGGCCGGAATCATCAAGCATTTTCGTCTCGCGTTCGGCACGGCTGGTTGGCCACGTGTCGCGATGCCGTCTTTCATGCTCGATCTCGGCGCGAAAATCGGCGATTTCGCCAGTCATCTCGGCTGGATGCCGCCGATGCGCTCCACCGCCATCGCCGAGCTGCGCCGCGGCGTGCGAGGTGATCCCTCGACGTGGATTGCCGCCACGGGCATCGTGCCGAAGGCTCTGACCGAGACGATCGGGCGTCATCCCGCCACCATCCAGGACAAATGGTTCGCGCGGCTGTTCCTGATCAAGGCGCTGATCTTCGCGAGCCTGGTCGCGTTCTGGCTCGTCTCCGGCTTCATCGCGCTGTTCGTCTCCTATCGCGCCGCCGCCGGCATCCTGCGCGCGCACAATTTTCCGCCTGCGCTGGTCGAACCCATCACCATCGGCACCAGCCTGATGGACATGAGCATCGGTGTGCTGATCGCGTTCCGACGTACGGCCGCGGTCGGCTTGGTCGCGGGCATTGTCGCCTCGCTCGGTTATATGTTCGGTGCCGCGATCCTCACGCCAGATCTCTGGATCGAGCCGCTCGGCGCGCTGGTCAAGACGGGGCCGGCGATCGTGCTGATGCTCGTCGCATTGCTGATGCTGGATAATCGATAGCGTTTTCGAGCGAAGTGGATCCCGGTTCGCGTGAGGAAAACGCGTCAAAAAGAGAATCTGATGCCAAAATGGCCCGACGACGACGTGATCCTGTTCGACGGCGTCTGCATCTTCTGCTCGCGCTGGGTCCGCTTCGTGGCAAAGCGCGATAAGGCGAGGCGGTTTCGCTTCACGCCGATCCAGTCGGATTATGGAACGCGGCTCGCACGAACGTTCGGCATCGATCCCGATGATCCCGACACCAATGCGGTGGTCCACGGCGGCGAGGCGTTTATGAAGTCGGATGCTGCGCTGACCGTGCTGTCGCAATTGCCGGGATGGGGTTGGGTGCGCATGCTATTCGCCGTGCCGAAGCCGCTCCGGGATGCGGTGTACAGCCTCATCGCGCGCAACCGCTATCGCATCTTCGGGAAGTACGATGCGTGCTTCGTGCCCGATGCCGATTTGCGGGCGCGGGTGATCGAATAACGCGTCATTGCGAGCGCAGCGAAGCAATCCAGACTGTCACCGCGGCAGGATTCTGGATTGCTTCGCTGCGCTCGCAATGACGGAGTTTGCGGTTACGGCTTGCCCAGAGCCGCCAGCACTTCCTTCGCCGCCCGCTCGCCGCTGTCCCGCGCGCCATGCGCCGTCGTGAAGAAGTTCGGCGACGTCGCCTCGCCGGCAAAAAACAGTCGCCCATCCACCGGCGTCGCAAGGACCGCGCGATCTCCCGCGTGCCCTGGCAGCGCGTGCGAGTAAGACCCTCGCGCGAAAGGATCGTGCGCCCAACGGGATTCGCAGAGCGGCTTCAGCTTGCGGCGGATGTCGTTGCCGAGAAGGCTCGCGATCTCGTCGATGCTTTGCGCGGCGATGGCGCCGTCGCCGGCGGCCTCCAGTTCTCTTGCAAAACTGCCGCCGAAAAAGCCCTCGATGCAGGGCTGGCCGAACGGGCGGATGTGGTAGGTGCCCATCGCGGTCCGCATGGTGGCGCCGCGCAGGTTGCCTTCCCTAGGGAAGGCTTCGGCATCGCTAAGCGCCAGCGTCACCTTGTCGTCGACGCCGAGCGGCAGGCCGGCTGCGGCATCGACCTTGGCCGGGAGCTGTGGCGAGAAGCGGATCGCCTCACCGGCGATCAGATTGGTCGGCACGGTGACGATCACCTTGCCGGCGGTCAGCGTGCCCTGCGATGTCTCGAGGCGGATGCGCTGGCCGGAATGATCGATCAGCGTGACCATGCAGTTCAGTGCCGCCGGGCAGGGCGCTCCATAGGCCGCGACCAGCGCGCCATAGCCGCGGCGGATGCGCCAGTTGAGGTCGGTGTCCTCATAGGCATCCCAGTCGAGCGTCGACATGTCCTTCAGCTCGCAGCCGTTGATGTAGGTCGAGATCGCGTCGATCATCGGGTTCCAGCGATTGCCGGGGTCGAGGCTCAGGCTCGCGGGCTCGTCCTTGCCCTTTTGCGCGGCCTGCCAGAGGCGCTCATAGAACGCGTCCATCGCGCGCATGAACTCGTCGCGCTGGCTTTGCGGAAACGCGTTGCCGAAGGCGCGCTCGCGCCAGGGCGGCAGGTCCTTGTTCACCTCGAAATCGAGCTGCTTCGCGATTGCGACGAAGGAGTTTTGGTCTGCTGAATGCAGCCAGCCGCAGCCGACGTCGAACGTCACCTCGGGCGAGGCCTGCACGGTCCAGGCGCGGCCGCCGAGCCGGTCCCGCGCCTCCAGCACGATGGCGGAGAGGCCGGAGCCCGCCAGCGCGTGCGCTGCGCCAAGCCCGGCGGCACCGGCGCCGATGATCGCGACATCAACGGAGGAGGGAAGGGACATGAGGGAGCGAATAGCGAGTGGCGAATGGCGAATAGGGTATCGTAAAGCGAACCCAAGGCCAAACGGCCCTATTCGCTATTCGCCACTCACCATTCGCCGCGTTACGCCACCGCTTCCTTGGACTTCTCCGCGCGCTTGCGCTCGTTCGGGTCGAGGTGCTTCTTGCGCAGGCGGATCGACTTCGGCGTGACCTCGACGAGCTCGTCGTCCTCGATATAGGCGAGCGCCTTTTCCAGCGTCATGCGGATCGGCGGGGTCAGGCGCACGGCTTCGTCCTTCGACGTCGTGCGGATGTTGGTGAGCTGCTTGCCCTTGAGCACGTTGATCTCGAGATCGTTGTCGCGGGTGTGCTCGCCGACGATCATGCCCTTGTAGACCTTCCAGCCCGGCTCGATCATCATCGGGCCGCGGTCTTCCAGCTTGAACATGGCGTAGGCCACGGCCTCGCCCTGATCGTTGGAGATCAAGACGCCGTTGCGGCGGCCCTGGATCTCGCCCTTGTACGGCGCATAGCCGTGGAACAGGCGGTTCATGATCGCGGTGCCGCGGGTATCGGTGAGCAGCTCGCCCTGGTAGCCGATCAGGCCGCGGGTCGGCGCGTAGAACACCAGTCGCTGGCGGTTGCCGCCCGAGGGTTTCATCTCGACCAGCTCGGACTTGCGCTCGCTCATCTTCTGCACGACGACGCCGGAATGCTCCTCGTCGACGTCGATCACGACCTCCTCGATCGGCTCCATGGTGGCGCCGGTGGCTTCGTCCTTCTGGAACACGACGCGCGGGCGCGACACCGAGAGCTCAAAGCCCTCGCGGCGCATGGTCTCGATCAGGATCGCGAGCTGCAATTCGCCGCGGCCCGAGACTTCCATCGCGTCCTTGTCGGCGGCTTCGACGACGCGCAGCGCGACGTTGCCTTCGGCTTCGCGCAGCAGACGGTCGCGGATCATGCGGCTCGTCACCTTGTCGCCTTCGGTGCCGGCGAGCGGAGAGTTGTTGACGATGAAGGACATCGACACGGTCGGCGGATCGATCGGCTGTGCCGGCAGCGGCACCTCGACGGTCGGATCGCAGAAGGTGTCGGCGACGGTGCCCTTGGTCAGGCCCGCGATCGCGACGATGTCGCCGGCTTCGGCTTCATCGAGCGGCGTGCGCTCGAGGCCGCGGAACGCCAGGATCTTGGTGATGCGGCCGGTCTCCACCAGCTTGCCGTCGGCGTTCAGCACCTTGACCTGCTGGTTCGGCTTGAGCACGCCGGAGGAGATGCGGCCGGTGATGATGCGGCCGAGATAGGGATTGGCTTCGAGGATCGTGCCGATCATCCGGAACGGGCCCTCTTCGACCTTCGGCGGCGCGACGTGGCGCAGGATCAGGTCGAACAGCGGCTCCATGCCCTTGTCCTTCGGACCCTCCGGGCTCTCGGCCATCCAGCCCTGCTTGGCCGATCCGTAGAGGATCGGGAAGTCGAGCTGCTCCTCGCTGGCGTCGAGCGCCGCGAACAGGTCGAACACCTCGTTGATGACTTCGGTCGGGCGCGCGTCGGGGCGGTCGACCTTGTTGATGACGACGATCGGCTTGAGGCCGACCTTCAGCGCCTTGGAGACCACGAACTTGGTCTGCGGCAGCGGGCCTTCAGCGGCGTCCACCAGCACCAGCGCGCCGTCCACCATGTTCAGGATGCGCTCGACCTCGCCGCCGAAATCGGCGTGGCCGGGGGTGTCGACGATGTTGACGCGGGTGTCCTTCCACTGCACCGAGGCCGCCTTGGCCAGAATGGTGATGCCGCGCTCACGCTCCAGGTCGTTGGAGTCCATGGCGCGATCGGTCACCTTCTGGTTCTCGCGGAACGTGCCGGACTGCTGGAGGAGTTTGTCGACCAGGGTCGTCTTGCCGTGGTCGACGTGGGCGATGATGGCGACGTTGCGGAGGTTCATGAGTAAGCTTCTTTGCGTTCGAACAATGGGTTAAGCGCGATCTCGCCGGCCAGACCGGGACCTCTTCTCGAAACAACGCTGGAAGACTGGAAACGGGCGCTTTCCGCCCAAAAAGGGAAGCCCGGCCATATCGATCGGGCACCCTGCGCGTTGCGGCGCAATATATGCAAAAACCGCCAAAAAACAATGTGTTCTTTGCCGGTTGGTTGACTGAATTTTGTCCGGGAATCTCCGGGGGTTAGGCAAATGACCGGGCTTAACCGCGCCGTCCCATGATTGCCGCCCAGATCAAGAAGGCGCCCCCGACTCCCACGACCAGGCCCAGGAAGACCAGTGGCGCGATGTCGGAGGCGATCCGGCCGCCCTCGAACACCGACATTCCGCCAAAGAGCAGCGCGCAGAGACCCGGCAGCAGCATGATGATCCCGGCGATCGCCATGAGCGCAGTCAGGCGGCCGCTGCGCTTGTCCGTCGGGGCAGGAGGCGGTCCCGGGGGCGCCGGCGGCGGTGTGTCGCTGATGCTCATGCCTGCAAGACTCCTTCGGTCGCCTGCGCGGCCAGCGCGGCCCGGATGCCGTCGATCTGTCCGTTGCGGTAGAACAGATTGTAGGTGTCGAACGGAATGATCGCGCCCCGCTCCGTCACGAAATGGATGCAGGAGCGCTTGACGTTGCCGACGCAGAAATTGAAGCGATCGAGAAACTGCACGATGGTGACGCGGAACACGTTCTCGTAAGAGAGCCCGTCCGGCACCTCGAAGCTCGGCAGGCAGCACAGCAACTCGCAGACGCGCTCGGAGGTGTTGAGCGGACCCGACGACAGCGAGAACAGGTCGATGAACTTTTCCCGCAGCACCGGATATTTCTCCGGGCTGATGGTGTTGGGCATCACCGCAACCAGCTGCTCCTGCGGAATCAGCGAGGTCAGCGGCAGCACCTTCTCGCCATTGCGCAGGCCGTAGCCGATCGAGATGCTCTCGGGGTTGCAGGGCAGCGGGATCATGTCCTTGTCACCGAACACGCCGGTCTCGACCACGCGCTTGCGAATCTCCGACAGCATGATGCGATCGGTGGTCTTGTCGAAATTCTCGTTGCGGCCGGCATCCTGCACCGGCTGGAGCGTGACGCCGCGAACGCATTTCCAGGTGAGCGCGTGACGCACGATGTCGCCGATCTCGGCATCGTTGACGCCGCGCTTGATGGTCGCCACCAGCGTGGTCGACACGCCGAAATGCTCGAGATTTTCCAGCGCCTGCTGGCGGATCTTGCGCAGGTCCGCGCCGCGCAGATTGACCAATGCATCGCGCTGGAGCGAATCGAACTGGAGATAGACCTCGAGCCCGCGCTTGTTCTCGGCGAGCCGTGCCACGAAATCCTTTTCGCGGGCGATGCGCAGGCCGTTGGTGTTGATCATGACATGGCGGATCGGGCGGGCACGCACGGCGTCCAGGATCTCGAAGAAGTCCGGGTGCAATGTCGGCTCGCCGCCGGAAATCTGCACGAGGTCGGGTTCGCCCTCGCTGGTGACCAGCGCGTCGAGCATCGTCTCGACCGTCGCGAGCGGGGTGAATTTGGTTCGCGTTGGCGCGGATTCGGCGAAGCAGACCGGGCAGGTGAGATTGCAGTGCTCGGTGATCTCGATCAACGCGAGGCAGGAATGCTGCTCGTGGTCGGGACAGAGGCCGCAATCATAGGGGCAGCCGAATTCGGTGCGGTGCTGGAATTGCAGCGGCCGGTCGCCCGGCTTGATGAAATCCTTGCACAGGCGCCAATAGGCCGCGTCGGTGGAAACCAGCGTCGACTGGACGCCGTGCTGCCTGCAACGCTTTTCGTACCAGACCTCGTTGTCGAGAATCTGGATCTTGGTCGGCACCAGCTTCAGGCAGATTTCGCAAAGGGATTGGGTCTGGCCCCAGAAGGTGTAGGGGCGCGACTTACGCAACGGCGCGTTCATGCACAGGTCTCGCTTTGGGCGCCGTCGCCAGCATGACGGCGGCGTAGAGCAGGATGGACAGCGACAGCAGGTGAAACAGCGTGAGGGGGCCGATCAGCGTGCCATAGGGCTTGAAGAATTCCCACAGGAAGCGCTGCGCTCCATAGTAGAGCAGAACCAGGTAGAAACCATTGGTGATCGCGAACGCGTTCCGGTTCAAGACCGCCACCACATAGAGCAGCGCGAACACGCCCATCGCGGCGCTCTCGTAGAGCTGCACGGGATGGCGGAGAACGCCGTCGCCAAAATCATGGCCCCAGGGCAATGCCGTCGGCGTGCCGTAGGTGAAATCGTCGAGGCCCGCAAAATAGCAGCCGAGCCGTCCGATCGCGATGCCGAGGGCCAGCGGCAGCGCAAACCGGGCACCTGTGCGCAAGGCGATGCCGGCGGTCCATTTGTAGAGCTCGACCGCCACGATGCCGCCGGCAAGCGCGCCCTCGACCGAGCGCGCAATGCCGCTCTCGCCCGACAGCCACAGATTGGCGGACCCGAACAGATAGGCGCCAAGGCCGGCGCCGAACACCAGCGCGGCGATGTAGGGCAGCTCGAAGGATTGCGCCGGAAACCGCAAGCCTTGTCGCGACAGCCAGTAAACCGCCGCACCCGCCGCCAGCCACGCCGCAACATCGAAGACAGTGTGAAGGAACGCCCCGCTCATGCGGGAGCGGGTATAGCACGGCGGACGTGCGGTGTCGCACGCCGGCATCCTCCCATGGAGCGGGAGGTCAGGGGGAGCGCGCCGGAGAGGGTTAGCCCGTGCTGCTCGCATCCTCCGTCGGGTAGACGCCGCGCAGCACTTCCTCGAAATGGGTCTTCACCGCCTCGTCGCAGAGGCAGGCGCGCTGGCGCAGGCCGTCGCGGTTGCGAACCAGGATCGAGCCGCGCCGCGTGTCGAGGATGCCTTCGGCCCTGAACGACTGGAGCACGCGACTCGCATAGCTGCGCCCGACCCCGAGCAGCGTCGCGAGCTGCTCATGCGTCAGCGGCACGCTGCTCTCGTCGCCGGTGCGCTCCATCGCCGCAAGGATCCATTTCGCCGTGCGCTGCTCGATCGAGTGGATGGCGTTGCAGGCGGTCGACTGGAAGATCTGCGCCAGCATGCAGTCGGCATAGCGGGCGAAGATGTTGCGCAGCGAGGGCGAGCGCAGCTTGGCCGCCTCCAATTTGCCGACGTGGATGCGCGCAAACGGCCCGCCGAATTTCACGCAGATGCGGGTGTAGGCCGGCAGAAATCCCTCGCTGACGATGCCGCCGACCGCGCCTTCGCGGCCGACCAGGATGGTCTCGACGTCGCGGCCGTCTTCGTTGGGAACGAGAAAGGTCGCAAGCGACGGCCCGCAGGGAAAGTGCACGACCTGGACATCGTCGCCGGGACTGTAGAGCAGCTCGTTGGCCGCGGCATCGTCAACGGTGACGTGGGGCGCGAGCAGCGCATAGTCGGCCGGACTCAAGCGTCGCAGCAGATTGTTGGCCGGCCGGCTGCCGACCTCCATCGCCTTCCCGATACGCGCGTCCATCGTAAATCCCCTGCTCTCCTTTCAACACTAGCGAGTCTCGATCGCTGGCTGTGTGCACAAGTGGACAGACGTCAAAACTGTTCTGTGGTGAGTTTCGTTCCGGGAACCCTCCGGTGCGCTGGGCGCAGGCGTCGGGATGAGGCTGTCCTTGATCGGTAAGAACATGCAGCCCTCAATAGCCAGGATCATGATACCTGTTTCCCCGGACGGCTCGTCCGACGTCCCCACCGATGTCCTGATCGTCGAGGACGATCCGATCATTGCGATCGATTTCGAGGATCGCCTGCTCGGATTTGGCGTGACGAGCGTGCGCACCGTGGGATCGGTGGCGCAGGCGCTGGCCGCGGTCGCGGTGCGCGCGCCCGACTTCGCACTGCTCGACGTCGAGCTCAGCCGCGAGAAAAGCTTTGCCGTCGCCGAGCGGCTGGCGGCTCTGAAGATTCCCTTCGTGTTCGTCACCGGCTATGGCGCCGAGACGCGGATCGCTCCCGATTTCGTCAACCGGCCGCGTTTGCAAAAGCCATGCTCGAGCGATGCGCTCGAGGCCGCGCTGCGGTCGCGCGGTTCATGACGCTCCACTCTGGCTGAAGCGGCTCAGGCGAGCTTCGGATCGAGCGTCGTCGACCACAGCGCGACGTCGGCGCGGTCGCGCAAGGTCACCGTCATCTGGCCGGAGGCGCCGTCGATCTTGACGTGACCGAAGAACTGCATGCCGGCCGACGGCGGCAGGTTCTGGCTGTCCTTGCCCGGCGCCTTGACGAAGCGCACCTCCGGCCCAAACGTGTTGTCGAGCGCGTTCGGACCGAAGGTGCCTGCGTGCAGCGGGCCCGAGACGAATTCCCAGAACGGCTCGAAATCCTGGAATTGCGCCTTGTTCGGGTCGTAGAAATGCGCGGCGGCGTAGTGCACGTCCGCGGTCAACCATACGGTGTTGCTGATCGGCGCCATCTTGATGAAGCGCAGGATGTCGGCGATCTCGAACTCGCGGCCACGCACCGGGCCGTCGCCCTGCGCAACCGCCTCCGATCCGCCCTTCGGCGTGTCCGAGACGACGAGGCTGAGCGGCATGTCGGAGGCGATCACCTTCCATGTCGCACGCGAGTTGAGGAGGCCGCGCTTGAGCCAGGCGATCTGGTCCGGGCCGAGGAAGTAGCTGGCGGGGCCGTAAGCGGTTTCGAGATTGGCGCCGTTGGGGCCGCGATAGCTGCGCTCGTCGAGCACGAACACGTCGAGATGCGGGCCGTAGGAGATCTGGCGATAGACGCGGCCCGGCTCGTTGATGCTCTCGCGCATCGGATACATCTCGTGGAAGGCGCGGCCCGCGCGCGCTGCGAGCAGCGTGATGTCGCGCACCTTGTACGCCGCCGGAAGTTCCTTTGACAGCGACCAGTTGTTGGTCACCTCGTGGTCGTCCCATTGCACGAAGATCGGCACTTCGGCATTGAAGGCGCGGACATTGTCGTCGGTGAAATTGTATTTGTGCGCGGCGCGGTACTCGTCCAGCGTCTCGGCGACCTTGGCCTTCTCGGGGATGGTGACGTTCTTCCAGGTCTTGCCGTCGGCGAGCTTCACCTCGGATTGGATAGGGCCGTCGGCATAGATCGTATCGCCGGAATGCAGGAAGAAATCCGGACGGTGCTTGCGCATCGTCGAGAAGGTGAACATGCCGCCGTCATCGGGATTGATGCCCCAGCCCTGTCCGGCGACGTCGCCGCCCCAGACGAAGCTGACGTCGCGGCGGTCGGCCGGCGCGGTGCGGAAGCGGCCGGCCACCGGCTCGCCTTCGATCGCGCTGTGCGAGAGATCGCGGAAGCGGACGCGGTAGAAGATGTCCTGTCCGCCCGGCAGGTTCTCGATCAGCATCTTCGCGGTGAAGTCGCTCTCGGGCAGCGCCGCGATCGGCGGCAGCGCGCGCGCGTCCTTGAACGACTCCGTCGTCGCCACCTCGACCAGCATCTGCGACGGACGATCGGCGCGCGCCCAGACCACGCCGCCGTCGACGGTGACGTCGCCCGACTGCACGCCATGGGTGACCGCCGGCCGGTCGGCCGCGCGCGAGAGATAGGGCATTGCGACTGCGCCAAGCGCACCGGCACCGGTGGCGAGGAAACGGCGGCGGGAGAATTTGATCTTCATGGCTGGCTCACGGCTAGCTGTCTCGTGCGAATCTTGCGCTGTCATTCCGGGATGGTCCGAAGGACCAGACCCGGAATCTCGAGATTCCGGGTTCGATGCTGATGCATCGCCCCGGAATGACTGTGGGAGCTATATTGAGGCAATGTGACGCAGCGATTACGCGCGCAAGCGTTTACGCGTTGCCGGCGGCCCGGAATTGCGCGCCGGCACGCGGCGGGTTTTGCGGCATGCTGAACAGCACGGCCTTGCGGTCGGCAATCGCGGCGTGGAACTGGTCGAGCACGATGTTGAAGGCGGTGAGCGCTCCTTCCTCGATCGCCCCGTGGTCGTAGCAGCGCAGCGTGTCACGCAGGATCTCGTCGGCCTCGGTCTGCATCTGGTCGAGCGCTTCCATGGTCTCGCTCTTGCGCGCCGCCGCGATCATGTCGAGCAGCCGATCGCGCAGATGGCTGTTGTTGTCGCGCTCGTCCTTCTTCAGATAGCCCGCAAACCACGCGCCGATCGAACCCATGGCGGAGAGCGCCATCAGGGTCCACCAGATGTAATCGCTGTATCTGTCGAGGAAGGTCTTTTCCTCGCCGTCGACGAAGGCGGCGGCACCGGGATGCACGGGGATCACGGCATCCTTGTCGGTGTCCGGCGTCTCGATCTTCGCCGCCAGCGGGAATTCCGTCACCAGTTGCTGGCGCACGGCGAAGAGCTGGCGCGTGAACGCCGCGATGGTGGTTTCGGATACACCTTTGCGCGCCACGATGTGGTGCGCGAAGCTGATGGTCTTGACTTCGTCCTCCGGTCGGTCAGGCGAGCCGCCATAGGTGCCGGCGGGAATCTCCGACGCTTCATAGACCGGATGATTCTGAGCGATCGCATCCGCCCAATCGATCGCGAGGAAAGTTGGCGCGCCGAAATCCTTGGTGGAGGCGGCGATCGCGTCCGACGTGATCTTGCTGTTGACGGGGCCGGCCGCGAGATAGGCATCGGCCTTCTGGGCCTTGATTGCCTCGGCGGCCTCATTGGCCGGGAATTGTATAATCTCGACCTTGGCGGGATCGACGCCGTATTGCTGGAGGATCACCTTGAGCAGATTGACGTTGGCCTGCGTGCGGCCGACCACGCCGACGCGATGGCCGGCGAGCTGCGCGATCTTGGTGATCTTGGCGCCCTTCTTCTTGCCCTTGCCGGGGACGGACCACAGCACCACGACGTTCTTGCGCAGGGTCGCGACCGCTTGCGCGTTCTTCGGCACGTCGACGTCGCCGCGCACGATGGCAAGATCGACCTTGCCCTCCGCAAGCGCTTCGGCGCTGGCCGTGGCGCCGTCGGTCTGGATCGGACGTAGCCGCACATAGCTCTTGTTTTGCGAGAAGGCCTGCGTCAGCGCCTGCACGACCTTGATGTCGTCGCTATTGGGGGGACCGACCGCGATCTTCAGCGCCACCGGCCGCATCGCGAAATAATAGCCGCCGGCAAGCGCGCCGACGATCGCGAGTACGAGCGCCAGAGACACGAGCGCCGTCTTCCGCGCCGCTGATCGCGGCGAAGGCGGAGAGGGCGTTTCGGCCAGGTCCAATCCCCCGGTCATCGATCTCCCAAACAGGCGCTTGAGGCTCAATTTCATCTTGGCCGGCGATTTACGCCCGCAATTGTAGCAAATTTCTTGTCCGGCGGGGTTACATCTCCGTCATGGTTAGCGGATGGGGCAAATCCCTTGTGAACCCGGGCGTAAGCACGGTGTTAGGGTAAAGTTCCCCTGAAGCACGGAGACGATCATGGCAGAACGGCTGACGACGGAGGCGCGCAAGCAGGCGCTGGGCGGAATACCTGATTGGACCGAAGTTTCGGGCCGCGACGCGATCGGGAAAACCTTTGTCTTCAAGGATTTCAACGAAGCCTTCGGCTTCATGACCCGCGCGGCGCTGGTCGCCGAGAAGATGGATCATCACCCCGAATGGCGCAATGTCTACAAGACCGTGGAGGTGGTGCTGTCGACCCATGACGCCGGCGGCGTCACGGCGCTCGACGTCGAGCTCGCGAGGGCGATGAACGCCATCGCCAAGCTTACACCGGGCTGACGTCTTGCAGCGACCGGCTGCATCCCCATCTTGTGATCAGCAGGGGATGCGGCGATCCGCCGCTCCCGGCTGAACGGGGAGTTTTGGAGCATGGCTGCCGAACACAGCGTCGGCTTCGAGCCGGCCGATCGGCTCGCGGAAGATCGTGAAAGCGTTCGCCGCCGCTTCTGGCGCAAGCTGAAGCGCGTCGCCGCGCATCTGCCGTTCGCCGAAGACCTGCTCGCGGCCTACTACTGCGCGTTCGACCGGCAGACTCCGCGCCATGTCCAGGCGTCGCTGCTGGGGGCGATCGCCTATTTCATCCTGCCGTTCGATTTCGTCCCCGACGTGATGCCGATCCTCGGCTTCACCGACGATGCCGCCGTGCTCGCCACCGCCATCCGCATGGTCGCCAGCCACATCACGACGGAGCACCGCGAAGCCGCCCGCGCCGCGCTGAAGCGGGGCGTGGACGAGGCGGAAGCGAAAGCCGAAGCCGCGCAGTAGCGTGGCGCCACACACTCCGCTGTCATTCCCCGCGAAGGCGGGGAATCCAGTACGCCGCGGCTTCTCGGTCTAATCACTGGCGTCACGGAGTACTGGATCGCCCGGTCAAGCCGGGCGATGACAGTGAGTGCGTGGCCAGCGCCTGCGACACTACTGGTCGCAACGACAACCGCTACTTCTTCTCTGCCTGCGCCCGCGCCTTCTCCGCGTCCCATGCCTGGAATTGTCTGAACAGCTTTTCCTTGTCCGCATCGGATACGTTCGCTGCCGTCGGACTCTGCTTCAAAAACGCCTCGAAGCGCTGGCGTGTCACCGGCTCGACGCCGTGCTTGTCGAGCCATTGCTGCGCCACCGGCAGCCTGTTCCAGCCGGACAGGGGCGCCGCGAGCGAGACCTCCTTCCACTTGGGATGGAAGGGTGGGTTCTGGAGCGCGGGGAATTTTGTGAAGAACGCGTCCACGAACAGCGCGAGCTTGCGATAGCGCTCGGTGTTGGGTGCCCAGTTATAGGCCGCCAGCACCGCAGGCACCGCGATCGTGTCCACGCTCTCGCCCTCCTTGATCAGGTTCGGATAGTCCTTTGCGGTCAGCGTCGCCGGCAGATAGTCGCTCTGCAGCGGCTTTGCATAGTCGACCTTTGCGAGATGGAAGCGGCCGTCATTGCCGAAGGTCGAGACCGATTTGTACGGCTTGCCGCCGACCACGATGACGGCGTCGATCTCGCCGGCCTTCAGCTTCTCCATCGCGATGCGCTGCTCGACATAGACGAATTTCGCCTTGATCCCGAGCCGCTCGAACACGGTGAGCGCAGTGACGAAGGTGCCGCCGTTCGGCAGGTCCACGCTCACCGTCTTGCCTTCGAGGTCCTTCAGCGTCGCGACCGATTTCGGCGCGATCACCTGCATCTCCTCGTTATAGAGCTTGGTCACATAGGTGAACTGCCGCTTGATGTCCTTGGCAAAGCCCTTGCGCTCGAGATAGTCGAGCGTGTCGGCGCGCACGATGCCGAGATCGACGCCTTGCAGGAACAGGATGTCGGCGACGCTCTGCACCGAGCCGCGGCCGACGATCGGCAGCACGCGGATCTTGTTGCCGTCGTCGAGCACGGAGGCAAGGTCGGCGCCGAACTGCACATAGGTGCCGCCGATCGTGCCGGTTATCAGCGTGACGGTGTTGGCGTTGAGCGACTGCTTGGTCGAGGTCGAGCCGAACTGGAAGATCGCCTTCAGGCTGTCCGAGACCTTGGCCGGATCGTATTCGGTCTGGTCGGCGCGGGCCGCGAAGGCACAGATGGTCATGATGGCGGCAAGCGCCATTCCCAAAGCGTTACGCATGATGTCCCCTGAAGAGTTCTAGTTCGAGAGCTGGGTGAGGCGCTTTCGCGCTTCCGCCGATCCGAGGCTGGCGGCCCGCTGGTACCAGTCGCGTGCGGCGACGGCGTCGGCGGTGATGCTCCGCGTGTCCCTGGTGCCCAGGACGGCTGGATCGTAGGTCTGCGCCAGCAGGAACGCCGCCGTCGCATCCTGCGCATTCGCCGCGCGCTCGAGCAGCAGCCGCGCCGCGGCGATGTCGCCGACGGTCAACAGGCTCTTGGCGCGCGCCATCAAGCCGGCCAACGTGTCGGCGTCGAGGCTCTTGGCTGGCGGCGGTGGCGCGGGCTGTGCGGCGACCGGTGTCGGTACAGACGCGGGTGCCTGAGCCTGGAGCGCGCTCTGATAGGCGGTTGCGATTGCCTCGCGGCTCGGCGTCGCCGGTGCAGGAACATCCTGTGCCTCAGCGCTCGCCAGCATCGTGTTGGTCACACGCGCGGCATCCTTGACCGGACCCTGCCGTGCGGCGGGCGGATTGGCGGGAGGCGCGGCCTCATTTGCGGCCGCGCCGATCCACGACGTGCCGTTGACGGTGAGCAGCCGGTTGATGTCGGACCAAAACAGCGCGATCGGGACCGCGATGACCGACGCGGCCAGGACGGCAGCGAGAATGCGCCGGACGGTTCTGGCCCTGGTGCGCACGGCCAGTGGCGCGAATTCCCGTGGATCCGGCGCGCTGAGCGGATCGGACAAGAACAGTGGCATAGGATCGTGCGATGAAGGATCGATCCGTTCAGCGCGCGCACGAATGTAGGATGCGGTGGACGGATGTGATGCCGCTTGTTCGGAGTCGAGCGCCCTCGACCCCCAGGACGGACGGAATGCCGTCGTCTCCATGGTGATGCTTCCCCCAAATACTGACACAACGCGGGGCAATGCCGGTTTTAGTTTTCTTGTTTTTGTCCAGGAGCGCCCTGCAGACTGGAACCGGTAAATCGCAATTTGAATCAGCCCAAAAAGCGACAACGGTTGGGGCGAATCGGGAAAAATTTGGGTTTGATTCGGGCGACGCGGGGGAGTGCACCGCAATTTTGGCGATGGTGGTTGAGAAGGCGCTACCATGCGGTGGCGCGCAATTCTGCGCGAAGTCAGGCTTGTTCGCGCTGCCTGCCGCGCACTCCGCTGTCATGCCCCGGCTTGACCGCGGCATCGGGGACGCTGCGGCCTCTCGGTTCAATCACGACCGCCTCTGGAATACTGGATCGCCAGCCCCAGTGCGCAAGTGCGCACAAGGGCCGCGATGACAGGTGTGTGCGTAGCGACCGCGTCGCGCCGCCGCCCGCATCACCTCACGGATGCAGGATCACCTTGCCCATGGCCTGGCGTCCTGCGAGCACCTTCAGCGCGTCCGCGGTCTGTGCCAGCGGGAAGGTGCGATCGACATGCGATGAGATCTTGCCTTCGGCCGTCCACTTCACGAGCTTTTCGAGATTGGCGCGGTTCTTGGCGGGATTGAGCCGGGTCCAGGCGCCCCAGAACACGCCGCGGATGTCGCAGCCCTTCAACAGCGCGAGGTTCAGCGGCATCTTCGGAATGTCGCCGGCGGCGAAGCCGATCACGAGGAAGCGGCCTTCCCAGGCGATCGAGCGCAGCGCCTGCTCGGCATACGCACCACCAACCGGATCGAAGATGATGTCGACGCCCTTGCCATCAGTGAGCTTGCGCAAGCCTTCCTTCAAATCTTCCTTGCCGTAGTTCAGCGTGAGCTCGGCGCCATGGGCTTTCGCGAATGCGAGCTTCTCGTCCGACGAGGCGCAGGCGATCACCTTGAGGCCCATCAGCTTGCCGAGCTCGCAGGCGGCGAGGCCCGTGCCGCCGGCCGCGCCGAGCACTGCGAGCGTCTCACCGGGCTTGGGGCTGGCGCGATCTTCCAGCGCATGCAGCGCGGTGCCGTAGATGATGATGATGCCGGCCGCGCGGTCGTAGTCGAGATTGTCGGGGATCTTCACGATCGAGGCCGCGGGCAGCGCGATCTTCTCGCGCGCGCCGTTGTGGCCGCAGGAGGCGACCACGCGATCGCCGACCTTCAGGTCGGTCACGCCGGGGCCGATGCTCTCGATCACGCCGGCGACTTCCGCGGCCGGCGAGAACGGGAACGGCGGCTTGATCTGGTACTTGCCCTGAATCATTAGGATGTCGAAGAAGTTCAGCGCCGCCGCCTTGATCGCGATCACGGCCTCGCCGGGACCTGCCACCGGATCCGGCACCTCGGCGAGCACGAGATCGTCGGGCTGACAATATTGCGAGCAGAGAATGGCTTTCATGGCGGCACCCAGGCGTTTCGAGGTGGAATTATAGTTGGCTCGTTTCTGCCGGATTTAGCAACGGGCGACAATCCGGATTCTTTGTCGAAAGCGGCGCGGCAGCCTATCCTCCGTCATTGCGAGCGCAGCGAAGCAATCCAGAGTCCGTGCCGCGGAAATAATCTGGATTGCTTCGCTGCGCTCGCAATGACGAAAAAGAAAAAAGAAGGATTCAAACGATGTTTGAAACGGGTCTGCTGAGGGGCAAGCGCATTCTCGTCACCGGTGGCGGCTCGGGCCTCGGCGCCGCGATGGGACGCCGCTTCCTCGCGCTCGGCGCCGAGCTCGTGATCTGCGGCCGCAAGCTCGACCGGCTTGAGGCAACCGCAGCCGAGATGCGCGCGCAGACCAGTGGCAAGGTCACGACCATCGCCTGCGATATCCGCGACGGTGCCGCCGTCGGGAGCATGATGGACGCGATCTGGCGCGAGGCGCCGCTCGACATTCTCGTCAACAATGCCGCCGCGACCTTCATTGCCCAGAGCGAGCATCTCTCCTTCCGCGCCGCGGATGCGATCCTGGCGCCGACGCTGCATGGTGCGATGTATTGCACGCTCGCTGCCGGCAAACGCTGGATCGACGGCAAGCATGGCGGCGTCGTGCTCTCGATCCTCTCGACCTCGACCATCACCGGCCGCGCCTTCACCGTGCCGTCCGCGATGGCGAAGTCGGCGGTGCTGGCGATGACCAAAAGCCTCGCAGTGGAGTGGGGCCCGAAGGGCATCCGCACCGTCGCGATCGCGCCGGGTCCGTTCCCGACCGCCGGAGCATCCGGACAGCTCCGTCCCGAAGGCCGCGACGACGGCTGGACCGCGCGCAACCCGCTTGGCCGGACCGGGGACCACAGCGAGCTCGCCGACCTCGCCAGCTTCCTGGTCTCCGACCGCGCCGCCTACATCAACGGCGAGATGGTCGTGATCGACGGTGGCGCGCATTTGCGCAGTTCGGGCGCCGAGGACCTGCTCGGCTGGACCGACGCGCAATGGGCCGACCAGCGCGCCGCCCGATCCCGAGGCTAGCTGTTGCCAACCCGCTAACTGCCTTCCCAAATTGAACTTTCCCGGTTATCCCTGCCGCGGGGACAATGCGCGGCCGGGCCATCTTCCAGTCACAATATTGAGGGAACCACTCCAGCATGTGGCGGGTGCTATTTTTGGCTTTGATGGCCGGCGTGACGGCGTGGGGAATCACTGATTCCGCGCGGGCTCAGACGGCGCAACCGGCGCCCAAGTCTGCACCCAAAGAGGCCGCACCGAAAGCGGCTGCGCCGGCGCCCAATACGACCGCAAAGACGGCTGCAAAGCCCGAGGGCAAGCCGGTGGCCCCGGCTGCGGCGGTTGCGGGCGGCGCGGAGCCGACCCTGATCGGCCAATTCGGCACCTGGGGCGCCTATTCGGCCGCGCCCAACGGCAAGAAGGTCTGTTTTGCGCTGGCCAAGCCTTCGTCGTCGAAGACCAATCCGCCGAACCGGCCGCGTGATCCCGCCTATGCCTTCGTCTCGACCCGGCCGGCCGAGAAGGTGAACAACGAAATCTCGGTGATGATCGGCTACGCGCTGAAGCCGGGATCGGAATCGTCGGCCGAGGTCGGCGGCGCCGCTTTCGCCATGTACACGCAGGGCGACGGCCTCTGGATCAAGAACGCGGCCGAGGAGGAGCGGATGGTCGAAGCCATGCGCAAATCCGCCGATCTCGTGGTCAAGGGCGTCTCGGCCAAGGGAACGGAGACGACCGACACGTTTTCGCTGAAGGGCCTCGCCCAGGCGCTCGACCGGATCGCCCAGGACTGCAGGCGGTAAGATTGCGGTCGTTAAGGCTGCAGGCGGTATCACGGTCGCAATCGGCCGTTCCGGTTGCTATATAGGGGCGGTTCCAAGTTTTTCCGTCATTCCGGGATGGTCCGAAGGACCAGACCTCAGGTGCGCAAGTGCGCACCGGGGAATCTCGAGGTTCCGGGTTCGATGCTGCGCATCGCCCCGGAACGACCAAACAATTAGGCCTATTGATGCAAACGACGACCGAGCCGCACAACGCAACATTGGTGGAGAAGACTCCGCTCGAAACCTATGTGCCGCCGGCCAAGCCGTCGCTCATCGGCCTGTCGCGCAACGAGCTTGCCGATCGCCTCGGCGAGATCGGCGTCGCACCTGCGCAGCGCAAGATGCGCGTGCAGCAGCTGTGGCACTGGATGTATTTCCGCGGGGCCCAGAATTTCGACGAGATGACGTCGATCTCGAAGGGCATTCGCGCCGAGCTCGCACAGCATTTCACCGTCGACCGGCCCGAAGTCGTGGCCGAGCAGATCTCCAACGACGGCACCCGCAAATGGCTGCTGCGGCTGCCGAGCGGCGACAATGTCGAGAAGGCGCATGAGGTCGAGTGCGTCTACATCCCCGAAACCGACCGCGGCACGCTCTGCGTCTCCTCACAGGTCGGCTGCACCCTGAATTGCTCGTTCTGCCACACCGGCACGCAGCGCCTGGTGCGCAACCTCACCGCCGGCGAGATCGTGGGACAGGTGATGGTCGCACGCGATCGCCTCAATGATTGGGCCGATCGCGAGGACGGCACGCGCCGCGTCACCAACATCGTGATGATGGGCATGGGCGAGCCGCTCTACAATTTCGACGCGGTGCGCGATGCGCTGCTCATCGTCGGCGACAACGAAGGCATCGGCATCTCCCGCCGTCGCATCACGCTGTCGACTTCGGGCGTGGTGCCCAACATCGTGCGCGCCGGTGACGAGATTGGCGTTATGCTCGCGATCTCGCTGCATGCGGTGCGCGACGAATTGCGCAACGAGCTCGTGCCGCTCAACCGCAAATACCCGATCAAGGAGCTGCTCCAGGCCTGCCGCGACTATCCCGGCGCCTCGAACGCACGCCGCATTACCTTCGAATATGTGATGCTCAAGGGCGTCAACGATTCGCTCGACGATGCAAAGCTGCTGGTGAAGCTGCTCAAGGGCATCCACGCCAAGATCAACCTGATTCCGTTCAATCCCTGGCCCGGCACCGCCTATGAATGCTCGGACTGGGACCAGATCGAGAAGTTCTCCGAATACATCTTCAACGCCGGCTATTCCTCGCCGGTGCGCACCCCGCGCGGCCGCGACATCCTCGCCGCCTGCGGCCAGCTCAAGTCGGAGACCGAAAAGCTGTCGGCCCGCGAACGCCAGACGCTGCGCGCCATGGCGATGACGGATTGATGATGGCGGCGTTCTCAGCGCTCGTCATGGCCGGGCTTGACCCGGCCATCCACGTCGAGCCGCAAGCGAGAAAGTCGTGGATGCCCGGGTCAAGCCCGGGCATGACGGTTGAAAGCGTGGCGATGTCGTTGATCGGCAACTTGCTTATCTCATGTCCCTGATCGGCCGCCTCGTCGTTATCTTCATCGGCTTTCTCGCCGCCTGCTTCGTCGGCGGCATGATCGTGGTCGTCGCGCTGCTGTTTCCGGAGTTCGCCGATCTCGGCGCAGGTCCCGTCGATCAAGGCACGATCGACATCCTGCTCGGCTTCGGTTTCATCTTCGTCTCCGGTTTTGCGCTGGTGCCGGCGGCGGTGATCGTCGCGATCACCGAAGCGCTCTACATCCGCAGCGCGCTGGCCTACGCCGTCGGCGGCGGCGTCGTGGGGCTCGCCTGCTACCTCGGCCTCGTTCCCTTTCACTCCGACACGTTGCAGTTCGAGGGCGTCGTGCGGCGTCACCTCGAGATCATGACCGGCGCCGGCATCGTCGCCGGCGTGGTCTACTGGCTGATCGCCGGCCGCAACGCCGGCGCCTGGCGCAATCCGCCGCCCCCGCACAAGCCGCCTCCGCCGTTGCCGTCGAATTCAAGACCGGATGCGCGGTGATTTTATTACCCTCCCCTGGAGGGGGAGGGTCGATCGCGCGTAGCGCGAGCGGGGTGGGGTGACAGACTATCCGCGATGGTGGTGTCCCATCTTTTGTTGTCGCCCTGCGTGCGGCACGTTGATGGAGATACCGTTTGCGCGGCTTCACCCCACCTCGGCTCGCATTTCGCTTCGCTGCATGCGAGCCGATCCTCCCCCTCCAGGGGCGGATGGGCACCTCGCATGGGGTTTTCATCCCCTCCCCACTCCGCTAAACCGCGCGGCATGAACCGGACTGGACTCTTCATCGCCCTGGCGCTGTGGCTCTTGATCGGCGTCGTTTTCGGCCTCTATCCCGAACTCGATCTCAAGCTCGCCGCGCTGTTCTTCGATCCCGCAACCAGGACCTTTCCGCTCAAATCGAGCGGCTGGGCCGGCGTCGCGCGTGACGGGGCGATGTGGATCGCCTGGGCGTTCGTGCTGCCCTCGCTGGTGGCGCTCGTGGTCAAGCTGTTCCGCCCGGACCGGCCGCTGATGGTGTCGGGGCGCGCGGTGATCTTCCTGCTGGTGACGATCACGCTGTCGGCCGGAATCCTCACCAACCTCACCTTCAAGACCTATTGGGGCCGTCCGCGCCCCGTGGTGGTGACGCAGTTTGCCGGCGATCGGCAGTTCGTGCCGTGGTGGGATCCGCGCGGCGGCTGCGCGCGCAACTGCTCGTTCTTCTCGGGCGAGGGTGCGACCGCGTTCTGGACGCTGGCCCCTGCCGCGCTGGCCCCGCCGGCATGGCGGCCGCTCGCCTATGCCGGCGCCGTGGTGTTCGGCCTCGTGACGTCAGGGCTGCGCATGGCCTTCGGCGGGCACTTCTTCACCGACGTCTCGATCGCCGGCCTCGTCACCTTCGTCGTGATCTGGTTTGCCTACGCGCTGATCTATCGCTGGCCGCGGACGCGGTTCTCGGACGCGGCCGTCGATGCCGCCCTGACGCGCCTGGCCTTGCCCGGCTACCGGCTCCGCCAGCGCCTGTTCGGCCGCAAGACGGGTCCCGAGCCGTCAGTTTGAGCCATTAAATGCGTGCCGAGCCCTGCGAAATTTGATATTCGCCCGGTCAACCCGCAACCGCAATCAGCCCCTTGAGACCCGATTGGAAGCCCCATGACCACGATCCTGAAAAGCCTGCCCAAGGGCGAGAAAGTCGGTATCGCGTTTTCGGGCGGCCTCGACACCAGCGCGGCACTGCTCTGGATGAAGCAGAAGGGCGCGCGCTGCTACGCCTATACCGCCAATCTCGGCCAGCCCGATGAAGCCGACTACAACGAGATCCCGCGCAAGGCGCAGGAATTCGGTGCCGAGAAGGCCGTACTCGTCGATTGCCGCACGCAGCTCGTCCACGAAGGCATCGCCGCGATCCAGTCCGGCGCCTTCCACATCTCGACCGGCGGCATCACCTATTTCAACACCACGCCTCTGGGGCGCGCCGTCACCGGCACGATGCTGGTCGCGGCGATGAAGGAGGACGGCGTCAACATCTGGGGCGACGGCTCGACCTTCAAGGGCAACGACATCGAGCGCTTCTATCGCTACGGCCTGCTCACCAATCCGAGCCTGCGCATCTACAAGCCCTGGCTCGACCAGCAGTTCATCGACGAGCTCGGCGGTCGCGCCGAGATGTCTGCGTTCATGACCGCCCAGGGTTTCGCCTACAAGATGAGCGCCGAGAAGGCGTATTCGACCGACAGCAATCTGCTCGGCGCCACGCATGAAGCCAAGGATCTCGAAAGCCTCGACAGCGGCATCAAGATCGTCAACCCGATCATGGGCGTCCCGTTCTGGCGCGACGATTGCACCGTCAAGGCCGAGAAGGTCGTGGTGCGCTTCGAGGAAGGCCAGCCGACGGCGCTGAACGGGCAGACCTTCAGCGATCCCGTCGCGCTGTTCCTCGAAGCCAATGCCATCGGCGGCCGTCACGGCCTCGGCATGAGCGACCAGATCGAGAACCGCATCATCGAGGCCAAGAGCCGCGGCATCTATGAAGCGCCCGGCATGGCGCTCTTGCACATCGCCTATGAGCGCCTCGTCACCGGCATCCACAACGAGGACACGATCGAGCAGTACCGCATCAGCGGCATGCGTCTCGGCCGCCTGCTCTACCAGGGCCGCTGGTTCGATTCGCAGGCCCTGATGCTGCGCGAGACCGCACAGCGCTGGGTCGCGCGCGCCGTTACCGGCGAGGTGACGCTCGAGCTGCGCCGCGGCAACGACTATTCGATCCTCAACACCGAGAGCCCGAACCTCACCTATGCGCCGGAGCGGCTCAGCATGGAGAAGGTCGAGGACGCCGCCTTCTCGCCGGCCGACCGCATCGGTCAGCTCACCATGCGCAACCTCGACATCGCCGACACGCGCACCAAGCTGAAGCTCTACAGCGACACTGGCCTGCTCTCGGGCAGCGAAGGCTCGCAGATCTTCCGGCTCGAGAGCGACAAGGGCTGAGGCTTCCGTAGCCCGGATTGCGCGGCGCTCCATCCGGGCTACGAGCTTAATGACGGTGTCATTCTCGATCGCTAGGCTTCCTGTTCCTGTCGGAAACCGGATTGCGGAGCATCGAGCATGGTCAAGGGATCGGCACTCGCCTCACTCATCGTCCTCTGTTGGACAACGTCGCTGTCGGCGCAGACGATCTATCCGATCGATCGTGCCGAGATCCTGGCCGGCGCCCAGTTCGACTTCAAGGTCGAGTTTCCCGGGCCTGTCGATCCAGCCAGGTTGAAGGTGACAGTGAACGGCGCAGATTATGCTGCCGCGTTCGGACGTAGCGGGACCTTCGTCGAACGCGAGGACGGCAAGGACCAGTCGGCGCTGATCCTGCGCGACGTCACACTGGCCAAGCCGGGCAGTGTCACGGTGGACGTGAGCGACGGCACGCATCAGCGCAGCATCGCGTGGACGGTTTACGAGACCGGTCCGCGCAAGGCGAAGAACGTCATCCTGTTCATCGGCGACGGCATGTCGCCGGCGCATCGGGTCGCGGCGCGAATCCTGTCCAAGGGCATTGCGGAGGGCAAGAGC
The DNA here is from genome assembly GCF_028128955.1 of Bradyrhizobium sp. CCBAU 11386. NCBI lineage: Bacteria > Pseudomonadati > Pseudomonadota > Alphaproteobacteria > Hyphomicrobiales > Nitrobacteraceae > Bradyrhizobium > Bradyrhizobium sp. CCBAU 11386. The sequence goes on along the minus strand of NZ_LBKA01000226.1, from coordinate 2,493 downwards.
CGCGGCAAGCTCGCGATCGACGACATGCCCCACATGGCACTGGTGGCGACAGCGGGCTCGGACTCGATCATCACCGACTCCGCGAACTCGGCCAGTGCCTATGCGACCGGCCACAAGAGCGCCGTCAACGCGCTGGGCGTCTATGCGGACCGCACCGCAAGCCCGTTCGACGATCCCAGGGTTGAAACCATCACCAGCCTTGCCCGGAGGCGCAACGGCATGGCGATCGGCATCGTCACCAACACCGAGATCGAAGACGCGACGCCGGCTGCGATGGTTGCGCACACGCGCCGGCGCGCCGCCTATGACGAGATCGTCGAACAGCTCTTCGCCGCGAAGCCGGATGTGCTGCTGGGCGGCGGCAGCGCGAATTTCCTGCCGAAGTCCGCGACAGGCTCCAAACGCAAGGACGAGGCCGACTACATCGCGAAGTTTCGCGACGCAGGCTATCAGGTCGCGACGACCGCAAGCGAGCTCAGCGTTTCTGCCGCAAAGCCGGAGGCGGGCAGGCTACTCGGGCTGTTCGCCACCGGAAACATGGACGGCGTGCTCGACCGCAAATTCCTCAAGGGCGGCGGCGTGAAGAAGTTTCCGGAGCAGCCCGACCTGACCGAGCAGGTGCAGGCCGCGCTGAACATCCTTTCGAGAAACGACACCGGCTTCTTCCTGATGGTCGAATCCGGGCTGATCGACAAATACGCGCACCTGCTCGACATGGAGCGGGCGGTCTACGACACGATCATGCTCGACAATGCAGTGCGCCAGACGCGCGAATGGGCGCGTGCGCGCGGCGACGACACCCTCATCCTGGTGCTCGCGGACCACAATCACCCCAACAGCCTTGTCGGAACGGTCAACGACGACATGGGCACGACGCCCAACGTGCCGCTGCGCGAGCGCGTCGGCGTCTACGAACAGGCCGGATTTCCGAATTATCCGGCTCCGGATGCCGAGGGCTATCCGTCACGCGTCGATGTGAGCCGCCGGCTCGCCATCTTCTCGGCCAGCCTGCCGGATCACTATGAGACCTTCCGCCCCAAGCTCGACAATCCCAACGAGCCAACCGTCAAGGCCGGTGACGACGGGACCTTCAAGGCCAACGACAAATACAAGGATGTCCCGGGAGCAGTGCTGCGTCCCGGCAATCTGTCGGCGATGATCGGTGCCAGCGTGCATTCGGGCGAGGATGTCATCCTGACGGCGACCGGGCCGGGCAGCGAGCGCGTGCACGGCTCGATGGACAATACCGAAGTCTTTCGCGTCATGGTCGAAGCGCTCGGTCTGGCCGCTGGGCAGTAGCCGCCCCGCGCGGCTCAAACAGAAATGGCCGGGATTTCTCCCGGCCATTTTGCATTTGTGGGTCGCCTTAGCGCGGCGGCGCGGTGCCGGGCGGGGGCGGCGGCAGCGAGGCCTGCCCGCCATTGAGCAACGGCGTGATGTTGCGGATGGTGACACGCCGGTTGATCAGGCTCGGCCCTTGCGTCTGCTCCTTCAGATACTGCTCGCCATAGCCCTGCGAGGTCAGGTTCTCCGACGGCACACCGAACTGCTGGGTCAGCAATTCGGCCGCGGACTGCGCACGACGGTCCGACAATGACAGATTGTCGACCTCGTTGCCGACCGCGTCGGTGTGTCCCTCGATCAGGAACACGGCGCGCGGGTTGCGCTGGATCGCACGGTTGAGACCGTCGGCGATCGCCTGCAGCCGGGCCGCCTGGTCCGGCGGGATGGTCCACGAGCCCGTCTCGAAGGTGATCGTGTTGACGTCGATGCTCGGCATCTGCATGCGAACATTGGGGCTGTAGCGGATCTCGTCGAGCGTGTAGCGACGATCGATCCGCTGGACCGGGGGGGCTTCCATGGTCTGGTAGATCACGTCCGGCGACGCCTCCTGGGCATCGACGATGTAGCGATCGTAAGGAATGTTCACGACCGGCGGCGGCGCGTCGACATAGAAGCCGCCGACCGACTGCGGATCGCGGTAGCTGTTGTCGATGATGATGATCTCGCGCCCGCCGGGGTCCCGGCGGATTCGCCGCAGCAATCGACCGTCCGGACCGACAACGGTGATGATCTCGCTGCCGTCGGGACGGATCACGACGGTGCGGGTATCGCCGCCGATGGTGTCGGTGCGGATATCTCGGGCGCCGTAGCGGAAGCGGTAGAGATCGTTGCCGCGGACGTAGGCCTGCCCGCCCGGATCGCGGATGATGATACGATCCGGCTCGGTGTAGACGGTGCGGCCGCCTTCGACGGACTCGCGTCGCTGATTGTGGAGATCGGCAATGGTCGCGCCGATCACGGCACCGGCGACCACGCCCGCACCGATCGCGAGCGGTGTCAGGTCACGCTGCGGCGGGCGCGGCGCTGGCGGCAGCGGTGCCACGACCGTCGGCGCGGCGCGGAAGGCCGGGGCAACCGTCGGCGGAGCGTATTGCGCCCTGTTGGCCGGCGGCGTTGCGGCCGCCGAGCCCGGGACTGTGCTCGGCGCTG
>NZ_LBKA01000225.1:0-66722 GCF_028128955.1 Bradyrhizobium sp. CCBAU 11386 | reverse complement strand
TGCTTCGCGATAGAGATGATTCTAGTTAGAAGACTAAAGTGACATTCGATCGGAAATTCAAGAGAAGTGATCGCCCTGATTTTTCCGTTGGAGAGTGTTGCTCCGACTGCTGGAGATAGGCATGGCCGCAGTCATTGCTAGATTTGGCGCCGTTATGATTCTCGGTTTCGGAATACTAGGCGCGGCCCTGCCGCATCTTCCCTGAGAGGTCAGCACCGCCTGCCTGGCAGTTATCGCGGTAGCCTCGGAAACGCGGCAAGTGGCGATGAGGCAGTGAGGCTTTGGAGGAAGGCGATAAGGTCCTTCTTCTCGCCTGGCGTCAGAGACAGAGGTTTTATCGAGGGGGAGCGGCTTGGACGGTCAATCCCACCCTTATCGTAGAGTTCGATAACGTCTTCCAAGGTCGCAACCGATCCATCGTGCATATAGGGCGCGCGGCGAGCGACATCGCGTAACGTCGGCGTCTTGAATGCATACCGGAGCTTTTCGGACCTTGGGAAGAGCCGTCCGCGCCCGACGTCTTCGTTCTTGGCCGTGCCGATGTCGTGAAACGATCCATCCGTCAAGGACGGCCCCTTGTGGCAGCTTGAACATCCCGCCTTGCCGTTGAACACGTCAAACCCGCGTTTTGCCGCGGGGCTGATGGCGGTCTCGTCGCCTACGATCCAGCGGTCGAACGGCGACTCGCCGGCGACGATGGTGCGTTGAAACGTTGCCAACGCCGCTTCGATCCTGAGCCGGTTGATAGCATCATCCCCGAACGCGCGAGCGAATGCCTCGCCGTAGGCGGGGATAGCCGAGAGGCGCGCAATCAAGTCCGCTTCGGTGAGATTCATGTTCACTGGATTTGTGATCGGACCGAAGACAACCGATTCGATATCCCTGAATTTCCCGTCCCACCCCAACGGTTCGATGAATGCCACATCGATCAGGCTGGGCGCACGAAGCGGCAAGCCTTTCGGATCCTCGCCGATGGCGTGCGCGAGGCCGTCTCCCCATGAAAGTGACGGGTTGTGGCATGTCGCGCAGGAGCGCGTTTTCGACCCCGAGAGCAGCGGGTCGAAAAACAGCATTTCTCCCAGAGCAGCTTTCGCCTCGGAATAGGGGTTGCTGCCCGGAAATGGAATGGTTGCCGGCCGACGATAGCTGGCGCGGACGGCCGCGAGCTCATCCGGCTCTGCCGTGGTCAAAGCAAAAGACAGGCCCACCGGCAATAACGCCGCCAGCCAAGCCAAGCCGATCCAAAGCCTCAACGGACCCATCGGATGAGATGCTCGCTTAAGACTCAAAAAATGCTAATGCGCCGGCGCATGCGATCGGCGCTCCGACCGAACCGGCGGCAAGATTGGCAAGCGGGCCAGGAGCCGTTACGCGAGACAAGCGACGGCTCCGGCATTCTCTTGTAAGCGTCCTTACTTAATGAACGCTAATTCAGAGTCGCCTAATTGCCTTGATGTCTCTGCACCAAACAGACGCCTGACGCGCCGCCCGCGGGCGTTCAACCGAGATCGACGCAAGGAGATTGAGACCGAACTAGGCCCGGTCCACACAACCCTTGGCGATATTCAGAACCGACCCTGAAATTCGAGGACAATTGCAGCCGGGGCGTCTCTGCGTCTCTGAAGCGAGAGACGCCATACCGTAAGACGAGCCCCCAAAATCTTTGCTCCGGTACCCGAAGTGCAACAGGCCGCTCAAAGCCGTTTGCAGATCAGTCTCCTCACCGAACATGAGATTACAAAAAATGGTTGCGCTCCTGAATGAAATGGCCAGCAAAAGGGAAATCGATGCCGGACGGAACGAAGAGCTTCAGGAGGCTGCTCAGATATCGCGCTAGCGAGTTCTTGAAGCGCTGCAGCGGATCGCGATGTTCTACGCCATTGAGGATCGCATACGCGGTTTGCCGGCGACGCAACGAGCTGCGGTGCGGCAATCCGACACAGACCGCTGATCGAGGACTTCAAGCCCTGGCTCGAGGCGCTATATTGACAGAATGAGAAGGGAGCGGAGAAAAGACCGCCTTTCCTGTCCTGAGACCAGGCGGTTCGAGATAGGCCGGCGGGTGGAGGCGGGATTGCTGATCATTATCGGGAAAGCCAAGCGCAACCGGCGGCCCTTTCCCGACTGTCGCTAGGGCAGGCAAATGTGTCGACGCGTGTCCAGAAGCATTTGGTCGATGCTCGATAACTGCCCCAATCGCAGCGACAACAACTTGCTCATCGCATCGATCTTGTGCCGGAATGTTTCGCGCGCGCCATGATCGCCGAGCTTTTCTATCACGCCCTCAAGCATGCTCAGGCTTCTTTGCATGGCGTCGATGCTTTGGCGCAAGATCTCGCACGAGCGTTCCGCCTGCGCAATTTGTTGCCTGACCTCTCCGAAAGATAACTGTTCTCCGAACGACAACGGAACGATGTTGCAATCGCTCCGATTGCCCGATGCCTCAATTGCGTCGCTTGATTTGAATTGGACCACCAAACCCATCGTCTGCTCCATTCACTACCTAGTGCTCCAGGGAGAAAGCCTCAAGGCTCAATGATTCCCGCATCAGGCCGCCTGCACGGCCGACAGAAAGTTGCCGACTTCCATCTTTAGCCGGGCGCTTTCGTCAGACAGCGATTGGGCCGAAGATAACACCTGCGCGGATGCAGAGCCGGTTTCACTGGTGCCGTGCTTGACATCCGCGATGTCGGACGAGACCTGGGTAGTCAGTTGAGCCGCTTCCTGAATGTTGCGAGCGATTTCCTGAATGGCTGCCTTCTGCTCCCCAGCTGCAGCGGCGATCGTAGCGGAGATTTTCGACAGGGTACCGATCGTTGCATTGACATCCCTGACGGCGGAGATCGCAGTGTCGGTTGCCGATCGCATGCCCAAGATCTGAGCGCTGATTTCGTCGGTTGCTCTGGCAGTCTGCGCTGCCAGCGCCTTGACCTCTGCGGCGACGACCGCAAATCCACGTCCCGATTCGCCAGCGCGCGCCGCCTCGATCGTTGCATTGAGCGCGAGCAAATTGGTCTGGTCGGCAATCGCCGTGATCAGCTTCACGATTTCGCCGATCCGACCGCCCATCAATGAGAGTTCAGCAATGCTCGCGTCGGTTTTCTCGGCCCGAGCGACCGCGCTTCGCGCAATCCGGCTGGACTCGTCGACCTGGCGAGCTATCTCGGTGACGGAATTGGTAAACTGCTCGCTCGCAGCAGCAACCGACTGGATATTTTCGGCGACGACGCGCGACGCCGTATCAGCCGATCCGGCGCGGTGCTGGGTAATGTGAGCGCCCTTGTTGAGCGTTCCGGCGGCTGCTTCCAACTCGGTGGAAGCAGAAGATAGAGAGTTGACGAGTTCGGCTATCATCGCTTCGAACTGACCGGTAATACCGGTCACCCGCTGGGCACGCCGAGCTTTGTCGTCTGCTGCCAAGATCGCGGCCTCATCTGCGGCTCTCTTGGCAATCAACGCATCCTTGAACACTTGCAGCGTGTCCGCCATCCGGCCAATTTCGTTCCTCTCGCCCCGATGCGGCACGAAGACAGTCAGTTCACCGGCAGCGAGAGCACGCATCGGCTTTATGATTGACGCGATGCGCCGAGAAATATCGCGTACCAGAAACAGCCCGGCAACACCGCCGAGCATGAGGCCGAGAGTAACAGTTGCGGCGATCATCCTGAATGCCAGCACATAAGTCTCGGTCGCACGTCCGCCGGCGGCCTCTGCGCCCCTATTGTTTAGATCGATCGCCTTCAACAATGTTTCTCCGGATCTCGTTCGGAGGGGCTGTATCTGGTGCAGGAGCAACTGAGTGGCTTCGACAACTTCCTTTCTATTCGATGCCGCCAAGACGTCGGGAACTTGCGCGACATAGGCACTCCAGCTTTGTTGAAAGTCGGCAAACAATGCCCGCTCTTCAGGGGACCTGACCAGCGGTTCGTACTCCGCGCTGGCCTTTTCGATCTCTTGTGTGAGCGTACCCAATATCTTTTCGGCGGCGGCTTTTCTCGCAGGCTCCGTTTCCAAAACGTGGTCCCGCACCACACTTCCGTATCTGATGGTGTGCCCCCGCAGGTGACCAAGCAGGCGCACCTTGGGAAGCCAGTTACGTTGAATGTCCATTGTGCTGTCGTCAATCATCCGCATCTGGAAAATTGCGAACAGGCCCGTTCCTGCCAGCGCCAGCAACAAGAAGGCGACGAGGGCAATCATCTTGGAGCGAATTGGCAGAGTTGAAATCATCGGACGCTCTCCAGCTTGGCCGGCCGCTCGATCAATGATTCGAGCATTTCGTGAAATAAGGCCAATGCTGCGGGGTACGCGTAAACTTTGAGTAAATCCCTGATTGCATGACAGTGTTGCAACAATCACCAATGGCTTTTCTTTGAGCACGAAGCCCGAATTTAGAGCAGCGAGCTGAAAGAGCTAGCTATGCGGTTTGTCCCGCGGGCCATGGAGCAACTTGCGGCCATGTCGATGGGGGCCCAAAGTGAGGCCGCTAAACTGGGAGCGATCAAAGAGATCCTCGACAGGGCGGTTGGAAAAGCGCCGCAGGCAATGGTGCATTCGGGCGCCATCGGGAGCTATGACCTGACGAAAGCAACAGACGACGAGCTTGAAACGCTTGCTGCGATTTTGGGACGGCTGGAAGCTAGCACTGTCTAGCATTAGAGCGAGTAGTCAGTACTCATCCGGGCTGGCGCTGGGGTTGACCAAGTCAGTATCGGAACAAGTAATCCCCCAGCGCGCTTCTGTAGCGACGCGAACGTGTCGGCGGGACTGTAGCCCGTACCGGAGCAGTCCTGACAAGGCGACATCCTGAAGATTACTTCCGATAACAGCTCTTCTCGGAAGTTATCGACGGCCGCACCAGACGGCCCATTATCAGCCGAATGAGTAGCGGATTTCTACTCCGCGGGTTGCAGGTTCGAGTCCTGCTGGGATCGCCAATGGTTTCAATTGCTTCTGCGGAAGGGCGCGCCTGAGTCGGGGCAGACCAATGGCTGATTGGCGACTATCCACTTTCGTCGAAGGCCTCACAGCAGCCCGTGCGCAGGGTCCCGCACCAGCGTCTGCGGCACCGCCAAAAACCAGCCGCCGCAAGAGACCGCATGAAACACGCCGTCGAACGTCCCTTCGCCAACCCGGAATCCGCGGCCCGAAAGCTCGTCGAGCTCGCCGCCAGTCTTCAGCCGGTCCAAGACCGACGCCATATCGAGAAAATCAATGCGCCTTTCCTCTACACGCTAAAAGGAAGCGGTTCAGAGTTCGGCGCAGGAATTAAATTTGCGGTCGAGCGCGGCTGGCTCGAGTTGCACGAGAGCGGGACGTATGTGCGGCTGCTAACCGCCGGCTGAGGATTCCTGGCGCGTTAGCGCGAAGGGCTTTCCGGTACCTTCGCTTGGCGCTTTTCCAGCTGCTCGTCGACGTAGAGAAGGATCATTCGCCGGGTGTCCTGGTCAGTTATTTTCTGGAATGCCTTGATCAGGCGCAGCATCTCCAGATCATCTTCGATTATTCTGTTCGACATTGCAAAAGCCTCGATGGAAAAGCAGCAGTCTCAAATCGGGAAAAGTATGCAATATCTCGCGTGCTACGGGAACATGGAAACTCAGCAGAAAGTTAATCCGTGCCGGCCCGCCGCCGAGCTGGCGGAGGCGGCTCCGGCCATCCGCCTCAGAGCCAACCTGAAGCCGGGGCCGTCTCTCCGCCATCGCGCAGGAGCCCGGCAACTGAGGCGGCCTTACTCTCTGCGGCGATCACCTTCGGCACTCTGCCATTCGCCCGCGCCCTCTCAGCAACATCCCCAAATGTTGCCGCCCTTCGGCGGAGCGCGACGAATATAACCCGAAATATCCAGTTCGTTTCACCCCTCGGGTGGAGGTTGGATACGCCCTTGCCAGCTCTAGGCAACCCAGCAGCGGCCTTCGCGTTGCTCCGCGGGGGCCGTTTTATTTGCGAGGCACCATGGACGAGAGCCTGCGATCGGCGCCACCGCGGCAGTCGCCGCAGGGGCGTTCTTTGCTATTCGATACTTCGTCGGCTGTACGGATAAAGGCGGCTCCCACTGGCGTCCGCTAAAGCCTAAGCCTCACTGTTGCGCTCCGGCTTGTGCTCCCGCTTCGGTGAGGCCGATGCTCAATGGAAAACCCGTTACTACGTCACCCTTAGCCATTTAACAGGTCAACGTAGCGAGCATGTAGGGTGATGGGCCCCTTCGACCCGTCCAAAAGCACCCTAACCTGATTTGCTGTCGTGCCCGGCCCCAGAACAAAACCCTTCTTGCCACCGAGGCGAGGCCCTGCCGTGGCGGCAACGACAATTCGGCGGCCGCCCACCAGTTCTTCTTTGACGACCCCAGGATCATCCCACTTCGATAGGTCGCGATTTGTGCTGCGCGGCATGGCCATCCTTCATACCGTGGCGTTCTCGGACTTGGCCGATGAAAACACTGTAAACCCGCTGGATCGAATGCTGGTGCATCACCCGATTCGTAAATTCTCCGCCGACTCTTTGCCGCGATTTGTAACAACGTCGAAGCTAACCTTAGCTCCCTCTACGAGCGAGGTGTAACCAGCCTTCTCAACTGCCGAGATATGAACAAAGACGTCCTTGCCGCCCAAATCCGGTTGAATGAACCCGTATCCCTTCGTCGAGTTGAACCACTTTACTGTCCCCATAGCCACTTAACTTCTCCCTTTGAGACCATGCTGAGCGTCCCGGCACCCTCCGGGACAGTTGGAGGCGACTTGGCGGTAATGGGATCGCCACGCATCCCGAGCCTAGGAAGATTCGGCAATCCGCTCTGTTCGCTTTTGAACATTGGCTATAAAGTTCCATTGTCGGGAACGGAGTAGCTGCAATGAAAGACATGCAGGCTCAGTTGGAAAAGCTCCGCACAGATGCCGCCGAGTGCGCCCTCATCCGTGACCTGGCGACCGACCCGACGAAACGAGAGCTTTTTACGAGGCTGGCTGATCACCTGACGGTTCTCGCCTCAGAAGTTGAACGAGCAATCGCGGACAGCATTAAGCGGACCTCATGAAGGCGGGCTGGGGGCGGCCTTTCGAGGAGCCGATCAGAGTTGGCGAACGCGTTCTCATGACGCTGCTCCATGCTGGCGAGTCATCTCACGACATTACCGAAGATGGAGCACGATGCGCCGGAGTGGCAGGCTGCGATGGAAGCCTTGCTCCCGGTGGTCGAGCGCGGCGGCCCGACGACGTTCCCCCCGTATCGAGGTCATGCTGGCGCTGAACAGACATTACGTCCCGGAGCTCAATCCGAAGGGCTAGGAACCGCATTGGGAACGACGCAAGCTGAAGCGGGATCAATGAAGAAGCCGCCAATTGAGGCAGCCTCAATTCAACCGCCGCCGCAGCCTCTTGATGATCTCCCGGAGGTCGGCGGCGTACTCCTCGATAACCCGACGCGCCTCTTCCAGGCGGGAGGGCCTAGGATGATCCTTCACCTCGCTCTGATCATCGGGCTTCGTCATGACCTTCCAGGGTCGGAACGGCAGGCGCCGACCACCGCGCTCAAAAACAGGCCAGTACCCTACAATGGGAAAAGCCGCAGCGTGGTTCCAGCCCTACTGCGGCCATATCCCGGGCAACTTGAAATTGGCTGATACTTAAATCTCGCCGGTGTTCCTTCAGTAGAACACCCCGTTCCGAAAATGGAGTCCGGACAACTACCGGAGTTCGACGTCTCGCTGCGAGCCGTTTTTCACTACAAAGGAGTTGGGCAAAGGGACGGGCCTAGGCCTGAGTCAAGTTTACGGCTTCGTCCGACAAACCGGTGGACAACATCAAGATCTATAGCGAGCCCGCGCATGGCACGACGGTCAAACTCTATCTGCCTCGATCCCACGTCGCCCCAGAGCAGGAGGATCGAATTCCGACTGCAACTTTTCTACAAGGCAATGAAGCGATCCTCGTTGTAGAATGATGATCTGCGCGCGTATTCGTCCGGTGTGCTTCGTGACCTAGGTTATCAAGTTTATGAGGCGGCGGATGCGGCTTCAGCAATTGGATTTCTCGAATCGTCTCAGAGCATCGATCTTCTCTTTACCGACGTTGTATTGCCGGATGGCCTTCACGGAAGAAATGTCGCTGATCATGCCAGACGCCTGCATCCGTTGATCAAAGTGCTATTCACAACAGGTTACACACGCAATGCGATAGTTCATAACGGTGGGCTAGATGCCGGAGTCCACTTGCTGAGCAAGCCATTTACCTTTCGCTGACTGGCCGAGAAAGTAAGAAAAATTCTCGACGAAGCGTGACCCTGACTTCTCATACGTAGTCATGTGCAGCCTTCTTATCTCTTCGTTGCAACGCCTAGCGGCCAAATATGTTGTCGTCGTATGATCGTCTAGTTCTTAATCTCCTTGAGATCGGTCCGTTGCACCTCATCCATAAATACTAGCAGTCAGCGCTCGATTTTGGTCCCTCGTCCTTTGCAGCTCCGGATCGTCAGTGTTCCGACCCCCGTGCACCATTGAGAGCCCCAGCCCGGTGCCTTTGCGAGCCCCCTTGGTCGAGGAGCGAGCCCCCTTGGTCGAGGAGAATGGCTCGATCGCTCGCGCGGCGACGGCTTCGTCCATTCCGGTGTTGAAGGAGCATGAGGATTGGCAACGACGGCTGACGTGGCTCGCAAGTGTGGGATCTCCGAGGCGACGATCAAAATTGGAACGCGCCGCGCTGCGGGCGGAATCTGCAGACCATCATGAGGCTGTCGGAACGGCGGGCCTGTTCGATCGTCGGCGCGGATCGGAAGATAATCCGCTACGGCTCCAGCCGCCTCCAGTTCTGCGCGGCGGTTGCGCGATCTCGCCAACGAGCGGCGGCGTTTCGGCTACCGCCGGCTGCGCTGGCAAAGGAAAGAGGGGCACCTCATCGACTTCGGCATCTATCGTCGCTGGACGAGGAGATATTGTCGGTTTGCAACGTCAGGACAATGCCGCCATTGTCGACCGTTGCCAGCTCTTTGGCCGTCGTTGTGGTCGTCACGCCGCTACTCACCGTCGAGGTGACGAGAGAATTCAGGAATTCTTGCACGGCGAGGCTCGGGCCAACGAATTGGTCGAAGCTCTGCGCTGTCCCCTCCTCGCCCAGAACCTGCGAGACAACGCATGGCAGGACCCGGTCTTCGAGGCCTAATCCATGAACGCGGCGGCATCAGGATTGCCGTCCTCGGTCTGGCCTTCCTCGGCGTCCCGCGCTGGCCGTTCCCAACTGGAGCTTCGGCATTCGCGAGGAAGACCCACAAGCCACCGTCACCAGGCAAGGCGATGGGGCGTTGAGCTTGCGACGATACCGTCAGGTCCGAGCGCTTCGAGCACGCTCGCGTTGACAATACCTTTCGTGCTCTCGCCGTCGGCCAGCGTCACGATCCGGAATTCAGCGCGGCTTGCCAGCCCCACGAAATCCGGGAGAAGACGCAGGGAAGATCCACCCGCCTGGCAACATCGAAATAGGCGATCTCGCATTCGAACGCCGCGAGCCGCTTCGCGACGGCCGGCACCGAGGCGGCCCATTCCGACAACGCCTGCGGTCTTGCACCATACCGGCGCGGAGCTGGCGGGCCAGACGCATGCCCCTTCCCTGATCCAGCGAACCAGTTTGGATCGCTCCTGATAGGCCATACTCGGGCTGATTGGCCTAGGCGAGCGCGTGGTCGTCATCGTCCGCGATGATCACCGGTGCAACCGGACCAAAGATCTCGCGGCTGAACGCGAGCATGTCGGGATTACGCGAGACAAAACTGTCGGTCTGTTAGACGCCGATCACCCCGAGCGGAACACGCTGGGCGAGACTCGTAGGGGTTGATCGGCCGAGTCAAGAATGTGTCCGCCGTCGTTGACCAGACCCAGAACGCCGGCGGGGAGCCCGCGGTCTCGAACAGACGGGCCAGATTTGCATGGCCACTGGACGTCGTATCGTCCATCGTAAAATTGCCGACAGCTGTGCCGCTGTTCCCCGCGGCCGGATCAGTTACGCTGCGGCCTGGTCGAGTTTGGCGATCGGGACGTCGATTTCGAATTCCGCTTTTACCCGTCAGCCCCCGGTTTTGCGTATGACCCACTTACCCGCCTCCTCCCTGCTTCCTCAAGCACCACTGCCGTGCGCCTCATCAGGCAGCACGGGCGTCGGCCGATATAGCGGCCCATGTCGCCAGCCATGCATTACCCCTGATGTAGGTCACCGCAGCCAACTCGAAACAATGATGAGCCGTCCCCTCTGCAAACCGGCGCTGCTGCTTGCGCGTCAAGATTGATTGTCCAGGCAAAGCCCATCCCCCGTTGAAAGAAGTTTGACGAATGTCGTTCGACGGACAACGAATGGTTGATTCTGGAAGCCTCTGTTCACCATCCGGCAAGCCGGTCCTCCTTCGTTACCTAAAATCCACCACTTCCCCGCTCTGGTGATGGCAGGCCTTGGGGGATGCTGATGTATCAAGTGCTCTACTGTCTGACCGATGAACACGATTGGCGACTGGTCGCGCTTGGGGGCGCGGTCTGCCTGCTCGCAAGTACGGCTGCGATCAGCCTGTTTCACCGGGCGCGCGCGACGCAAGGATCGGGCCGCCTGGTCTGGCTGGCGCTCGATGCAGTCGTTGCCGGCTGCGGCATCTGGGCGACGCATTTCATCGCGATGCTGGCCTACGGACCGGGCGCCAGCGGCGCCTATAATGTTCCGGTGACGCTGTTGTCGCTGATCTTCGCCATCGCCATCACCTTTGTCGGCTTGAGCGTTGCGGTCTCGACCATGCGACCGGGCCTCGTCGCTCTTGGCGGGGCGATCGTCGGCGGCGGTGTGGCGGCGATGCACTATACCGGCATGATGGCGCTCGAGATCCCTGCGCGCGTCAGCTGGGCGACGGGCACGGTGGCCGCATCGATCCTGCTCGGGGTGGTTTTCGGCGCATTCGCGCTCCATGTCGCTGAACGGCGAGACAACTTGTCCGGCACGCTCGGTGCTGCGGTGCTGCTGACGGTCGCCATCGTCTCGCATCATTTCACGGCGATGGGGGCGGTGCAGCTGACGCCGGATCCGACGCTGGCGATCAGCGGCCTGTCGATCCCGCCGACGTCGCTGTCGGTTCTGACCGCGAGTGCTGCGGCTGCGATCATCGTGATCGCATTGGTCGCCGCGCTGCTCGATCGGCGGGCCAAGGGGGAATTGGGCCGCCAGCAAAGGGTGCTGGACACGGCCCTCGAGAACATGTCGCAGGGGCTCTGCATGTTCGACGCCGACGGCAAGATCATGCTGTTCAACGAGCGCTACGCATCGTTGCTCCGCCGCACCGACATCGCGCTGACCGGCCGCCTGCTGGTCGACGTGCTCAGGGAAGAGCAGGCCAGGGGCCTGTGGCAGGGCGATGCCGATCAATTCTTCGCCCGCCTCGTCGCCGACGCGCGTGAGGGCCGCACCACGACTGAAATCGTCAATCGCTCCGGCCGCTCCATCCGGGTCGTGAACCAGCCGATGCAGGGTGGCGGCTGGGTCGCGACCTTCGAGGACATCACCGAGTGGCTGGAGGCGCAGGCGAGGATCTCTCATATGGCCCGCCATGACGCGCTGACCGGCCTGCCCAACCGCGTGCTGTTCCACGAGCAGCTCGAGCACGGGCTGCGCCGGGCCAATTCAGGCGACCAGCTCGCGGTGCTCTGCCTCGATCTTGACCACTTCAAGGACATCAACGACTCGCTCGGCCATCCCATCGGTGATGCGTTGCTCAAGGAGGTCGGGCGCAGGTTGGAGGCGACCGTCGGCGAGAGCGACACCGTGGCCCGGCTTGGCGGCGACGAGTTCGCCCTGGTCCTGATCGGGCGCTCCGAGGAAACCGCTGCAAGGTCCCTGGCCGGCCGTCTCGTCGAGGCGATCTCGGCGCCTTACGAGATCGACCACCATCAGATCGTGATCGGCGTCTCGATCGGCATCTCGCTGTCGCCGCAGGACGGCAGCAATCCGGACGAGCTGTTGAAGAATGCCGACCTTGCGCTGTACCGCGCCAAGGCGGACGGTCGCGGCGCCTATCGCTTCTTCGAGACCGGCATGGATGCGCGCGCGCAGGCGCGGCGGCTGCTCGAAATGGACCTGCGCGCGGCGCTGCAACGGAACGAATTCGAGGTGCACTACCAGCCGATCCGCGACGTCGCCAACGACCGCGTCGTCGCCTTCGAGGCGCTGCTGCGCTGGACACATCCGCAGCGCGGCCTGATCGCGCCGATCAACTTCATTCCATTGGCGGAGGAGACCGGTCTCATCATCCAGCTCGGCGAGTTCGTGCTGCGCAGCGCCTGCGCCGACGCGGCGACCTGGCCCGACGATATTGACGTCGCCGTCAATTTGTCGCCGGTGCAGTTCAAGAGTCCGAACCTGATCGCATCCGTGACCGCGGCGCTGGAGGAGGCGGGACTGGAAGCCCGTCGTCTCGAGCTGGAGATCACCGAATCCGTGCTGCTGCAAAACGGTGAGGCGACGCTGACCACGTTGCATGAGCTGCGCGCCATGGGCGTGCGTATCTCGCTCGACGATTTCGGCACCGGCTATTCGTCGCTGAGCTATTTGCGCAGCTTCCCCTTCGACAAGATCAAGATCGACCGCTCTTTCGTCTCCGAGCTGGCAACCCGCGCCGATTCCATGGCGATCATCCGCGCCGTGACCGGCCTCGGCCGCAGCCTCGGCATCGTCACGACCGCGGAAGGGGTCGAGAACGACGCGCAGCTCGAGTTGCTCCGGCGCGAGGGCTGCACCCAGGCACAGGGCTATCTGTTCAGCAAGCCGCGTCCTGCCTGCGACGTGGCACTGATGCTGGAAGGGCCGCGGCTCCGAGCGTTGGCTTAACGAAATTATCCGCGGCGCAGCGCGAAATGCGCGCCGCAGAATGCCATCGCGGCACCGAGGCACAGCGCGGTAAGTCCGGCGGGCACGCCTGAGACGGTCGGGATCGTCGCTGCACGTCGCGTTGTCTGAGGTGCACTGGTCTCTCCCGAGATCCATCGCCGCGTGAGGGTAGCGCTCGACCTTCCGGTCCTTACTGTCTTCGGTCAGACCGAGCTCAGCCCGATTGTCGCGCAGACGAGCGTCGACATCCGGAGACTGAGTTCGTCCGGACCGCGGGAAAGCGCTCTGGTAAAGATACCCTGCTTAGAACGGTTCGACGGCGCACATCACGCCCTCGCGCCCCCTTGCGCGCAGTCGGCATTGACGACTGGGCCTGGCGCAAGGGATGCCGGGCACCGTCATCTGCGATCTCGAGCGCCGCCGTATCGTTTGGCCTGCAAACCTACAGACGGTGTGACCAATGTGCAACGGGCGCTTAGCTTCACCACAGCTATGTCGGCAACCGAACAATCCGGCTCACGAGTACGCGGTAGAATCCGCGCGGCCAATTACTGAGGGCCTGCGGATGAACTTTTCAAGCTCGAAAGATCGACGTTATTGTCTCTTTGGGAAAGTGTGCGGCGGCAAGTGTTGGCTGATCGAGCGAATGGCGGCCGCTCCCGCATTGTTGGTGACAATCTTCGTAACTATGCTGAGCTGCTCCGTTCGGAAATAGATCGGCGTGAGCTCAAGTACACCTCGATCAATTCAACTGAATGAAGAGGATGCTGCCGGGGGCACTCCAAAATGGGAGACATCCGTGAGCAGTTGGACAGACTCCGCAACGATGCCGCCGACTGCAAATCGATCAGCGATCTAGCCACTGATCTGCGAAAACGAGAATTGTTCGCGAGGCTTGCCGATCATCTGAGCGCGTTGGCTTCAGAGGTCGAACGCGCCACTGCTGTGACAGTCTCTGGCACCCCACCAGAGCTATAAAGGTGCGCTGCATTGGTGAAGGGAGATATCGCGACCGCGGGACCTACCGTCGCATTAGCTAATCGATCGCTCGCGTCGCCGCTATTGCTGTAACGGGTCAGAGCGGTCTTGCGGCCGATTCCGCGCGACGGGACACGATGTGGCTGCGTGGTTACCGACACCTGCTCGAAGTATTGAAGGACGAACGTACGCGCTGCAGTACAATCCGTCCGGCGTCAGGTGTAAGGGAGCATCTCCTGCAGCAAGCGATCAGCGGCGGATAGCTGATCAAGCCGAAGCACGAGCAGCTCGTTGAGCCGCGCCACCCGAGATTGAAGTTCCTCACGTATCGACCTGTCATCCACTTCTTCAAGCAGGCCATTGAGAGCTCTAAGGCATTCGATAACAACATCGACGTTCCGTCGCAGCAATTCGCAGTCCGTTCTGGTCTTGACAATCAGGTATCGCTCTCGGCTGAATGGCAGCGGGATGATGTTGGAAGCCGCCGGCTCGGAGGCCCCATCACCGATCCTCGCTGGGACACTTCCAGCGTGACTCGCTGATGTTGAGGTACTTGTCATGGAAGCACCTCAAGCTGTGCGCACAGTGATCAGGAACTTCTCGACCTCTGTCTTTAGCCGCGCGCTGTCGTTCGACAGCGTTTGCGCCGAGGCAAGCACCTGACTAGAGGCAGAGCCGGTTTCCGTGGCCCCTTGCTGCACCTCCGTGATGTTGGAGGCGACCTCGTGGGTACCTTGCGCGGCCTGTTGGACGTTGCGCGATATCTCCTGCGTAGCCATTCCCTGTTCTTCCACCGCGGCCGCAATGGCGGAAGAGATTTCTGAGATCCGACCGATCGTGCCGCTGATTTCCTTGATCGCGACGACGGAATCCTGGGTGGCGGCCTGTATATCGGCGATCTGGTGGCTGATCTCCCCAGTCGCCTTGGCAGTCTGTTCGGCGAGCGCCTTGACTTCGGAGGCAACGACAGCGAAGCCGCGTCCGGCCTCGCCGGCCCGCGCCGCTTCGATCGTTGCGTTCAGCGCCAAAAGGTTGGTCTGCCCCGCGATCGTATTGATCAGTTCGACCACGTCGCCGATACGAGTTGCCGCCTGTGACAGCTTGTTGACGCGATCGTTGGTTTTCTGTGCCTGGTCCACCGCTGCGCCAGCAATCCTGGCCGCGTCCTGCACCTGGCGGCTGATTTCGGTGACCGATGAGCTCATTTCTTCGGTGGCGGAAGCAACCGATTGAACGTTGGTCGAGGCTTCCTCGGAAGCCGCAACGACCATGCCGGAGCGCTGCTGGGTGCTCTCGGCTGTCCTGCTCAGGGTCTTGGCCGCCGCTTCGAGCTCGGTCGAGGATGACGACAGCGTCTCGATGATCTCTCCGACGGCATCCTCAAACCGGCCGGCGAGTTGATGCATGTCCGCCTTGCGCTGGGCGGCCGCACGAGCCTCCGATTGCGCCTGTTCAGCGCGCAGCCGGTCGGTTTCAATCAGATTGTCCTTGAAGACCTGAACCGCTTCCGCCATCTCGCCGACCTCGTCAGTGCGGCCCATAGCGGGAATCGCAGTGGACGTATCGCCTCCCGCGAGCCTGCCCATGGTGACGGTCATCCCCTGGATCGGGCGAGCGATGGCGCGAGAAGTGAGCAGCGCAATCGCGGCGCCGAGGCCCAATCCTGCCGCGAGCAAGCCCCACAGGACCAGCTTCAGGAACGATATGCTCGTCTGCACCTGATGGCTTTCCTCGGCAAGCATGCTGTTCTGGTTCGTCTTGATGCCTCCAGAGCGGGTGCCGTCGGCGCCCTTCGGCCCGTCGAGCAGATCGAGAATCTTCACCGCGCGCGGCGCCGCTTCCGTTATGAGAATATGCACGGGTGCATTCCAGTCCGCTGACTCCCGGAACGCGAACATCTTCTCGTAAAGGGGAACAAATTCGCCCCGCGCCTTCGTGATCTTCTCGAAAGAGAGCAGCTGAGACGGCGTAAGCAGGTCCTTCTTCGCACTCACCGCGGTATAGCCTTTTTCAAAGAGCTCCCACGGCTTGAAGAATTTTTCCTTGTCGTTCTTTTCGCCCGACAGGAGGTACATGCGAAGTTGAGCGGTGGCAGCGGCAAAATTGCCGCGCGTGTCTGCCATTGCTTTCAGCAATCTCTTTCGCTCCGCCGTCGCCTCCTGGCTCTCCTCCTCGTTGATCATCTTGGTGATCTCGGAAAACATTGTTTCGGTGCGCGGACCGGCTTCGGTCACCAGTAGCTTTGTCGCTGGATATGCATCGGAAGTGAACGCGACGGCTTCGGCTTTGTCTTGGGCAGCTCGGAACTCTGCGAGCAGCGCCTTGGCCTCGGCCCATTTTCGGCTGTTCTCCGGGTTGGTAAAATGTACCGCCTTCTCATCGAAGCCGGCAACTGTGGCATCCATTTCCTTCCACATCGCGGCCCGATCGAGCTTGCCTTGCGGATTTCCGGTCAAGAGATAGCCACGCAATGTCGCCAGTGTGGAATAGAGATTGCCGACCAGCTCTGTGCTCGCGAGCGCGACGGGTGTCCGCAGGTTCACCATGCGGTCGACGGTCGTGGAAATCCCGCCGACCGCAAACACCGTGTATCCGACTGAAAGCGCGATGATCGCGCATACGGCAAGAAATCCCGAAATCAGCCGGCCACGAATCCGAAGTTTGAATTTGAAGGGCATGGCAACACTCCGCGGGTCATCGGACCCTTAAAAAAGATCGGCAAGAATGGATTTGGATGTGACGCGCTTAGTCGCCGCAACGACGACGGCTTTTAGGTCAGATGCGCCAAAAAGATCCGTGGTGGATTCACTCGATTAAACAGTAACTCACGTTCCCGCCCCCTACGTAAGCGTGTAGACGATGGTGAAGACAATTGCCTACGGGTCAGTTAAGAAGAAATTGATCCCCATTCTCCTCATGCGCGCAAAAATTTCTGCTTCAGCGCCCATTACGAAACTTAGGTCGCGCACTTCGAAAATTTTGAGTCGCCCGGCCGCGGAATGCGCGAGTAACGCAAAAACTGAGTCCCAAGACAGCCCTTCCAAGCCATCTATGGAGCTAGGTTGCGACAACTTGTCTCGATCATTGTCGCGGCCGAACTGCAGGCTTGCCGACAGTCGGGAACAAAAACTCGATTCCCGCATCCGAAAAGACCCGACGAAGGGTTTCCATCGTCTCGTCCGGCATCGGGGGAGCATCATCGTACTCCTCAAGCCGACGGATGATGGCGGACGAAATTCCTGTTCGCGCGGCCAATTGCTTTACAGACCAATTCAGGATGCCGCGGGCCGCGCGCAATTGCGCGCCGGTAAGCCGCGATGTTTCCGGGTGCTGAACGGAGAGCTTTTCCTGATCCAGGTCAATGGAGATACCCATCCATTCCCGGATGCCGCCATCCCCATTGGTGACAGGCACGGCCGTACATCGGTACCACCGATATGTATCGTCGGGCTGTCGCAGTCGATGTTCGATGCTGTATGGACGCCCCGTCTCGACGGACGCCGTCCAGCTTCTCAGGGCCGCCTCGCGCTCCTCTTCATGAAGGAGATCAACCCAGCCTTTGCCATAGAACCGCTGGGCGTCAGGTCTCTTCTCGCCATTCGGTAGCGCCGTGATTCGACCGTCGGAACTACCGATCCACAGTACACCGCCTGCCACCTGAGCCAGAGCGCTGTAGCGCTCGGCGTCAATTGTCAGTGTCTGCAGCAAGCGACGTTGCGCGGTAATGTCGAGCGCGATCCCCAAGACACATTCCGGCTCACCTTCGCTATCCAGCAATACTTCCGTGTGGCAGTGAATCCAGCGTAATGCGCCATTCGGTCGTACGATGCGAAATTCACCGTCGAGTAGCGTCCGCTCTGTCATCAACTCGCTGGGATCGCGATTCGGACCTCGATCGTCCGGATGAATTCTTCGTTGGATTTCCGTATATGACGGCGCAACCGCATGCGGATCCAATCCGAGCAGGCCAAAAAAGCCACGCGACCATTGCATCTGGCCTGCTGCATCACAGCGCCAGACACCTGCTCCCAGCTTTTCTTCAATCAAACGAAGCACATCGGACAGACCCAAATGTGCCTCCAGCTGAAGCAAATTAGCCCCCGTTCTGAAATACAAACATTCAACTCTCAATTGCAGAACAATTCAATAGTGATGCTAGAGTGATGCCCTGGGCATGCGGTCGCCGGCCGGCGGCCAGCTCTCCACGGCGGGAGATTGCCAAGGAGTGGTATGAGCTCCCGCGGCGGAGGAGCAGCCTAGGCGGTCAATTTCGACCACCCCGGTATATCCCGCAATGGGACTTTCAGTGCATGGCGTAGATGCGGCTGGCCAAATGGTCACACGACTTCATCTGATGCGCCGATGCGCGCTCACCTTCACGTTGCACCGAGGACTTGAGGACATTCTCCGCTCGCTAGGGATGGACAGCTGCTGGCGCAGCACAAAGCCGAACGGTGACTTCAGCCGAGAAGTCGATCGACCATAAATTTTCTGATTTTCCGATTTATTCCTGGCAGTACAATGCACGTCGGTATAGATTTCATTTCCGATAATTGTGCTTATCGGAAGTATCTTGCATGCCCCCTCTTCCTGCCATTCGAGAGCCATCCCCTTCAGTCCCTGGGAGGCTTGGCCCAGACCTAGAGGCGGCCATCGGCTACGCGACCGCCGAGAAGGCTCCGGGTACCCGAAGGGCCTATTAGGCTGACCACCGGCTGTTTGTGGCCTGGTGCCAGGCCAAGGGGGTGTCGCCTACCCCTCCGGTAGCCGCCGCGACCGTGGCAGCCTTTCTGGCGGCCGAAGCCGAGGCTGGAAAAAGACCGTCTACCCTAGGCAGGCGCTTGGCTGCCATACGCTACTTCCACAAGCTCGCGGACCTCCCCAGTCCGACAGACGCAGAGGCTGTCAAAGCCACCCTCAGAGGCATTCGGCGCACTCTCGGCACGGCTAAAGTTCGGAAGGCCCCCGCCTTGGCGGAATACATCAAAGCGATGATCGCGGTATCTCCCGATACGCTTCGCGGAAAGCGGGACCGCGCCTTAGTCCTCCTGGGCTTTGCCGGAGCGTTGCGCCGGTCGGAGCTGGTGGGCCTGGATGTCTCGGATATCGAAGAAGTGGAGCTGGGCCTGCTGGTGACCATTCGGCAATCGAAAACAGACCAGGAGGGCAAGGGGTCGACGATTGCCGTGGCGCGCGGCTCGGTCGCTTGCCCGGTGAGAGCGTTGCGCGAATGGCTGCGTGCCGCAGGAATCGAGAATGGCGCGCTATTTCGCCCAATCAGCAAGGCGAATAGGATCGGTCAAGATCGGCTATAGCCTTACGCACTGGGGCGCCGATCTTCATGCCTTCAGCCTTGAGTGCCTTAGCGAGCACTTTCTCAAAACCATCCCGATTGGTGAAAAGCTTTTCGCCCACGTCCAGCAAGGCAACCTCGATCATGTCGCGCTCCTCGTGGGACATTTTCAGATAGACTTTCTCCTTTCTGAGGCGCGCAATACGCTCCGCGCTCGCCTGGAAGTTTAGCCGCAGCGGCCTCTCGATACGGATTTCGCGGTACCCGAAGTCCTCTACGTCGAAAATCTTCGCCACTTCTGACTCGCCACTTTCCCCGTTCAGAAATCCAGCGTAAATGCGCACAATATCTGCGCGGGCCTCGTCGGGTATTTCGCGGCGTTTCTCCCCGAGTGACTTCCGCATAGCCTTCCAGAAACGCCCACCGGATGCGTTGATAAGCTGCACCTTGCCCTGCCGGTTGGCAGGCTTTCGATTGGTTAGAAGCCAGACATAGGTCTGGATACCAGTGTTGTAGAAGAGGTCCATGGGCAACGCGACAATCGCTTCAACCAGGTCGTTTTCCAGCATCCAGCGGCGGATTTCGCTTTCGCCCGAGGCTGCGCTGCCCGTGAAGAGCGGCGAGCCGTTCATCACAATGCCGATGCGCGATCCCGCCTCGTCGTCGCGCATCTTGGAGATCATGTGTTGCAGAAAAAGAAGTTGTCCGTCAGATATGCGGGGCGTACCCGCCCCAAAGCGGCCGTCGAACCCCATGTTTTCTGCCTCGGCCTTGATCGGGTCCTGATACTTCTTCCAGTCTACACCGTAGGGCGGGTTTGAGAGCATGTAGTGGAACCGCCTACCTTTATGGGCGTCCTGCGTCAGTGTGTTGCCGAATGCAATCTGCTCCGGATCGTGGCCGGTCACGAGCATGTCAGATTTGCAGATGCCGAATGACTCGCCGTTCAGTTCCTGTCCAAACAGCTCGACGCGAATCGAGGAGTTGAATTCCTTCAGGGCTTCTTCAGTTAGCGCGAGCATGCCACCGGTGCCGCAGGCGGGGTCATAGACCTGCCGAATAATGCCACGCCCGGTCAACTTTTCGTCGTCATTGGCGATCAGTAGATCAACGATCAGCCTGATGACCTCGCGGGGGGTAAAATGCTCACCGGCTGTCTCGTTGGACATTTCTGAGAAGCGACGGATCAACTCTTCGAAGAGATAACCCATCTCGACGTTGCTCACCCGGTCAGGGTGAAGGTCGATTTGGCAGAACCGCTCAAAAACCGGCCACAGAATTTCGCCGTCCTTCAGGCGTTTGAGCTGGTCGGTTAAGAGGAATTTGTCGAGAAAGATGTCGCGGACGTTGGCCGAAAAACTGGTGATGTAGTCGACGAGATTCGCGTGCAGCTGGCGTGCATCCTGCCCTTTGAGCGTGTCGAAGGTGAAGCGCGAGAGGTTATAGACCTTGACGTTCCCGCCCACGGCACCGAACAGGATCATATCGCGGGTGGCGTCATCCACGCCGTCGGGCAGTGTATCAGCGGCCTTCAGCACGGCTTTTTTGGACGCCTCCAGAAGGCAGTCCAGACGCCGCAGGACCACGAACGGCAGAATGACCTTCCCGTACTCCGACTGCTTGAAATCGCCGCGCAAGATGTCCGCGATCGACCATGCGAACGCGCTTAGACTCTGGATGTTCGCGCTTTGCTTGGCCACTTTTATTCCCCCTGCTTATCTTCTTCCGGCGGTGGGGGACTGGGCTGGAGGCCAGAAAGGCGCTCAAACTCCTCGATGCTGATCATGACCACGACCGGGCGGCCGTGCTTTTCGATCTTCACCGGCTCCTGGCGGGCGGTGTCTATGAGATGACCGAAGCCGTTTTTGGCCTCCGCCGCAGACATAGATTTCATCCCCAGGCTCCGGAATCCCCGATTCGCTCATAATGGCTAAATTGTCCAAAACTAGCAACCGTGAGCTGCCGGTCGGATCACGCACTGCTTCCGTGATCGTGTCCATCACGCCTTAGAATTTGCCACAAACGGGCCACAGACCAAAAAAGACCGCTTTGGATAGTGGCGGATTTCTGCGGGTTACAAAGGACAGAATTTTTGTGGCAAAAGCCGCGTTTTTCCCTTTCATGTCGCGGGAAAATACCTCTAACCCATTGATTAGATTGATGGATCGGATGAAGGGAATCGAACCCTCATAGCCAGCTTGAGAGACTGGTGATGGGCGGCGGCGCGGCTCCGGCCGGAGTTCCCAGTTTTGTTCGCAAGTGGCGCGCCCGGAACAATTCGAACGTCCGACCCTCAGATTCGTAGTTTACGGGTCAATCTGCGCGAAGAGTGACCTGTTCAATTACGAGGTTTTCGAAAAGAGCAGCCTAGCTTCTGGTTCTAGTTGTATAACCCTTTTTGTTACCTCACCCGTTACTTTTCCGGTTGAGCTGCCAACCTTCGAACGACTTAAATTATTGATTTTGCTGGTACAGTTGGGTGGGCTCGAACCACCGACCTCCTGTTCCACAGACACAGCAAGAACTCCGCCGGTGCTACGCCAGTCCAGCCATTTCTACGATAATATCAATATTATCAATGAATAAGGCGGCCGCCTCCCGCCCTACCTGCGCTACAATTGGCGCTATGGTGGTAGCTACGTGGTAGCTACAGAGGTGATCGATGGCTGTTTCGAGTATCACGATCCGCGCAGTGCAAGCCCTTAAGCCGGGCGAGACTATTTGGGACGCAGACCACCGCGAAGCGGTGCGGGGCTTTGGTGTTCGGCGTCAACGCGATCAAGCGACCTACGTTCTCAAGTACCGAGTGTTCGGTCGGCAGCGCTTCGTGACCATCGGTCCTCACGGCGCCCCTTGGACACCAGAGCTTGCACGCAAGGAAGCCAAGCGGCTTTTGGGCTTGGTTGCGAATGGCAAAGACCCGGCGGACGAGAAAGCCAAAGCACGCCTGCGGGCGGCCGACACGCTCCGGACAACCGTGGATCAGTATCTCCGGAACGCCAAACAAAGGCTGAAGCCCCGGACCTATTCGGAAATTGAACGATATCTATTGGTCAGTTGGAAACCCCTGCATCCGGTTTCGGCCTTCCAGATCACCCGCCGTCATATCTCGGCTCGTGTCACTGACATTGCATCGACTCACGGGGCGGTCTCAGCAGCCCGCGCCCGGACAGCCCTGTCCTCAATGTTCAACTGGGCAATACGCGAGGGCCTCGACATTGCTGCGAACCCGGTTCTCGGCACCAATCGACCCGCGCAGCCGGGAAGCCGCGAACGGGTCCTAACGGAGACCGAGCTATCAGTGATCTGGCGGGCCTGTGGCGATGACGATTACGGACGCATCGTGCGTCTGTTGCTGCTCACAGCCCAACGCCGCGATGAAGTAGGCAGTATGCAATGGGCCGAACTTGACACCAGTTCGGGGCTCTGGACGCTGCCAGGCACCCGGACCAAGAACCATCGCGAGCATTTGCTGCCATTGGTTCCCGCCGCTCTGGCCCTACTCCCACCCCGCCGAGATGGTCGAGACTTCCTCTTTGGTGACGGACCCCGACGCAGCGGTGACCCGCATCGCGGGTTCTCCGGCTGGTCAAAGTCGAAGTCGGCGCTTGATGCACGCATTGCGGAAGCCCTGGGTGAATCCCTACCCCATTGGACCGTTCATGACCTTCGCAGATCGGCGTCCACTGTGATGGCCGACCGGCTTGGCGTGCTGCCACACATCGTGGAGGCGATCCTAAACCACGTCAGTGGCCACCGGGCGGGCGTTGCTGGTGTATATAACCGCGCGCGGTACGTGGCCGAGATGCGCGAGGCGCTCGAACGTTGGGCAGAACACATCGCGGCCTTACCCGCGCAAAAGGCGGGGCGTGCTGGCGCCGGCTCTCGTCCGGATTTCTACCACGACGCAGCCGGGTTCCATTCCTAGTTCATTTCCGGTGAACAAGCTGCCGAGGTTCGATCCCGACGAATGCGACAACGACGCCGAGAAGATCGCCGGCCTGCTCCGTCGCTTCTGGAGGTCCCGATGGCCCATCCCAGGACCTCACCGCGCTGGTCGAGGAAGCCGGCAACCTGGTGGCGCATTCCGACCTGGGCGGCTCGACAGTCTCGGGCGTGCGCTTCTCCGTGCCGGGCATGCCGCACATCATCGTGCTCAACCGGCAGCAGCTTGCGGACCGCATGCGATTCACTCTGTGCCACGAACTCGGCCACGTGATCATGCACGGGTAGGTGCGCGCGCAGCCAAGTGAGAAGACGCTCGCGCCGCAGACTTCCGACAGAGCCGCCAGAGAATTTTTCCAACGGAGCCAAAATCCAATCATCGGAGATCAATGGCTTACAGCGAAAAATCCAACTGTAGTCGGCGGCCGAACTGTCAAGGATTAGCGAGATTGGGGGCTGTCGGCGAGGTTCGTCCCACATATCGGTGATCGGGCTAATGACCGAAAAGGAGGAAGCTGCGATCGGCGCTTCCGCGATCTTTTGTGTCGCTCGTCCATCCGACAGCCCGACGATAACTGCCCATCCCATCCGCCTGCTTTAGCTCGACAACATCGACCGGCTGGGTGACATCTGCGAAAGGCGAGACATAGAGCGCATCTTCAGGACAGTAGAGCTCGCAGAGGAAGCACGTCTGGCAGTCGCTCTGTCGGGCAATAACTGGGATTCCAGCGGTCTTGTCGAACACGTTGGTCGGACACACGTTCACGCAGATGTCGCAGGACGTGCAGCGCTCAGCGTCGATGATTTCGATCATTCTGCTGCCTCCGCATGAGCAGTCGCGGCATGTGGGCGGGTCGAGGTCCAGACCTCGTCGAGGCCTCCCGTTGTGACGTAGTGGCGCTGCCGGTGATCCTGATCGGGGAAATCGTCGCGGCGATGCATGCCGCGGCTTTCCTGACGCGCCAGCGCGCTGCGGTACATCCACCGTGCTGTCGCCAGCATCGCCGCGCTTTCGCGTGCGCGCAACAGCTCGACGGTGTCAGCTGCATCCGCTTCGGATGCCTCACGCCATCTGGCGTCAAGACGCGCCAGCGCGCCATCCAACCGGGACGCCTCGCGGAAATAGTTCAGCTCATAGGGAAAGACCTCGTCCTGGACGGCCTTCGTTAGCGCACCAGGTTCGAGCGCGTGCTTGGAGCGGCTACGAAAACCAACCGTTCCCGCCGACGACAGCCCTAGCCCGCTGGTCGTACCGACTTGTCTTGCGTAATCAGCGGCGCCCTGCCCCGCCAGCGTCCCAGACGACATCGCCCAAGCGGCGTTATGGCTGCCGCCGCCGGTGAAACCGCCGCAGATCAGTTCACGCGTGGCGGCATCCCCCGCGGCATAAAGACCCGCCACGCTGGTGGCGCAGGTGTCGTCAATGATGCGAAGACCGCCGGTGCCACGGACGGTGCCTTCCGGCCGCAGGGTCACCGGAAAGCGATCGGTAAACGGGTCGATGCCGGTGCGGTCGAACGGCAGGAAGAAGTTTGGTTGCGAGACGCGCATGTGCCGCTGGACGTCAGCCTCGGCCTTGTCTAGCCTGGCATAGACCGGGCCCTGAAGCAGTGCACGGGCGATTGCCGATCGGCCGCCCTTGGATGCGGCGCCCGGCACAACGTTGCCGTCCTCATAGGTGAACGTCGCCCAGCCATAGAACAGGGTCTTGGTCACCGAGCCGAACGCCGGCGAGATCGCATAAGGGTTGGAAAACTCCATGCTGCTGAACTCGGCCCCTGCCTCGGCAGCCATTAGGTAGCCATCGCCGGTCAACACGTTCGATCCCAGCGTCTTGCTCAGGAACGCGCAGCCACCCGTCGCGATCACGACCGCTTTGGCGCGCACCGTCCAGCGATCCCCTATCTGGCGCCGCAGGCCGCTCGCGCCGGCAACCGCGCCGCCGTCATCCAGCAGCAATTCGAGCGCCGGACTGTGATCGAGAATGGTGACGCCGGCTTGCTTGGACCGCTTGCGCATCAGGCGCATATATTCCGGGCCTTGCAGCGAGTTGCGCTGCGACCTGCCGTGGTCATCGACGGGATAGGGATAGCCCCATTGCGCCAGGCGATTGCTCTGCTGATAGGTGAGATCGAGCGTGCGGGCCATCCAGCGGCGGTCCTGCAGATAACCGCCGAGCTTTTCGCGGCCGGCCATCGCCGCCTCGCGCTGCGCTGGGTCCGGATCGACATACCAGACGCCGGTCCCGGCCGCCGCCGTCGCACCCGATGTGCCGCAAAATCCCTTGTCGGCGAGCACGACGCGGGCGCCGCGCTCAGCCGCGCTCACCGCCGCCCACGTGCCCGCCGGGCCGCCTCCGAGCACCAGCACGTCGGCATCATATTCAAGGGATCCGGGTGGCGCGGACCTGCGCTCGGCGCGCCTGATTGGGCTGGTCATGATTGGGTCCCCTTGTTCGAACGATTGCAATCGATCGCGCGCTTCACGCCGCGACCGGCGCCTTCCAGCGCATGAGACGGCGCTCCAGCGCCTCGAGTACGGCATTGAGCGTCAGGCCGACCACCGTGATGCCGAGAATGCCGAAATACATCTGCGGGATCAGGAAACTGTACTGGCTGTTGATAATGAGATAGCCGAGACCGGCCTTGGCGCCGACCATTTCAGAAGCGACCAGCACCAGCATGGCGGAGGCGCTCGCAAGGCGAATGCCGACGAAGATGGTTGGAAGCGCCGCAGGGAGGATCACCTTTCTGAACAATTGTTGTGGCGTCGCACCCATGGTCCGCGCCGACTTGATCAGCAGCGGATCGACTTGTTTCACCGCGGCGATGGTGTTGAGCAGCAGCGGCCAGGCGCAGCTATAGATCACCATGGTGATCTTCGACGTCTCACCGATACCGAGCAGCAAGATGAACACCGGTAGCAGCGCCAGCGGCGCGGTGTTGCGGCAAATCTCGATGAACTGGTTCAGGAGATTGCCGAGCCGGCCGTACCAACCAACCGCGAGGCCAAGTGGGACGATTAACGTGACCGAGATCACGAACCCGCTGAGCGCGCGCAGCAGGCTCGCCGAGACATCGTCGTAGAGCTCGCCGGCTTGCGCGAGCTGCCAGCCGGCGGCGATCACCTCGGAGAATGGCGGCAGGAATACGGGATCGATCAAGCCCAGCCGCGGGGCCGCCTCCCACACCGACAGCAAAAGGACGAGCAGCAGCGACCGATGCCCGAACGCGGCGAGG
The DNA here is from genome assembly GCF_028128955.1 of Bradyrhizobium sp. CCBAU 11386. Lineage (NCBI taxonomy): Bacteria > Pseudomonadati > Pseudomonadota > Alphaproteobacteria > Hyphomicrobiales > Nitrobacteraceae > Bradyrhizobium > Bradyrhizobium sp. CCBAU 11386. The sequence continues at coordinate 40,425 of NZ_LBKA01000225.1, read as the reverse complement.
CTGCGTATGGCGTTACGAAGCCCGCTGCCGATCCGGGACGGTCCATGCCGGCCACCGGCTATCGACGTCGGGCGCCCATGCGCGAGCTCCAGCAGCGTCAGCGATTCCAGGCTAGACATGGGCGACCTCCTTCACCTCGGATTTGATACGAAGCGCACCAACCGTGCCGCTCAATTGTCCCTGCTGCGCCTTCTGAACCTCGTCGCGGAGCTGACTCCAGATTTCATGCCGCACTTGACCGAACTCCGGCAGCGAGCGCACGTCGTCTGCCTCGTTGCGCAGCGAAGCGGGAATCTCGATGACCTGCTTGATCCGGCCCGGGCGCGACGTCATCACCGCCACGCGCTGGCCGAGCACGACGGCCTCGTCGATGCCGTGGGTGATAAAGACGATGGTCTTGCCAGTGGCACGCCAGATCCGCAACAACTCGCCTTGCAGCGTCTCGCGGGTCTGGGCGTCGAGCGCGGCAAACGGCTCGTCCATCAGCAGGACTTCTGGATCGTAGGCGAGGCTGCGCGCGATCGCGACGCGCTGCTTCATGCCGCCGGAGAGCTCGTGCGGATAACGATTGGCAAAGCCGGACAAGCCGACGAGATCGAGGAAATGCTTTGCGATCTCGCGCCGCCGCCGAGCCTTGAGCCCGGCGATGTCGAGCCCGAACTCGACATTTTCCGCGGCAGTAAGCCAGGGAAACAGCGCATATTGCTGGAACACGATGCCGCGGTCGCGGCCCGCCCCCCTGATCGGCCGTCCGTCGAGTAGGATGCGGCCGCTGGTCGGCGTCGTCAGGCCGCCGAGCAGATCGAGCAAAGTCGATTTCCCGCAGCCGCTCGGGCCGACCAGGGCCAGGAACTCGCCGGCACGAACCTCGAGCGAAATGTCCTCCAGGGCGGTGAAGCGGTCGGCCGGACCGCCCGCCTCGCCGCGCGTCACGAACTCCTTGTGGACGCGCTCAAGGCTGATCTTGACCGCGCTCATTGCGCCTCCGCGGTTTTCCCGGGACGGAAATAGTTGAACGCATTGGTGTAAGTTTCGGATGCGTTGATCTGACCGGGTTTAAGCAGGCCGTCCTTCTCTAGCCATTTGATCCACACCTGGATCTCCGCGTCCGAGATGACGCCGCCCTTGCTCGCAACGCCCGTGCTCTTCCAGTATTTGATCGAGGAGGCATCCTCGTTGCGCTTGCGGTCTGCAATGATCCTGTCAAAGCGTGCGCGCACCTCCTGCGGCGGCATTGTCTGCGCCCACGCGATCGCCCGCGAGATCCCCTCGACCAGCCTGCGCGATGCCTCGGGATTGTCCTTGATGAACTTGTCGCGCAGCACATAGGAACCGCCGGTGAACTGGCCGAACAGGTCCGTGTCATTGAACAGCGAGTGGATGCCGCCACGATCGAGCGCCTTGTCGCGCAGCACACCGCTAAGCGCGCTGACTTCGACCTGCCCCTGGCGGAGCGCCTGCTCGCCGCTCACCGGCGGGATCGCCACCAGGGTTACCTGCTTGGCCTCGCTCGCGGAGAGGCCGTTGCGGGCTAGATATTCCCGCAGCACGAACTCCAGATGCGCGCCCAGCGTATTGACGGCGACCTTCTTGCCGATCAGGTCGCGCGCTGTCTTGATCGGACTGTCGTCCTTCACGTAGTAGCCGTAATAGGTGTTGGCATCCGAGCCGTAGTAGCCAACTACGGCCTTGATGGGCGCACGTGCGGCGATCAGCTTGAGGATCGCGCCGTAGAAGGCGCCGCCGATGTCGATATCGCCGGTCACGACGGTCTGGATGTCCTGCGGCCCGCTGATGGTGTTGCCGACCCATTTCAGCCTCAGCGGCGCGAGATAGCCGAGATCGTCGGCGAGCTCGATAAACGTGACCTGCCCGGCCCAGCCCTGGTAGCGGATCTCGGTCTTCTCAAGCGGGGGCTCCGCGAAGGCCGGAGTTGCCAGACCGAGCGCTAAGGCGCCCGCGAGCAGCAGCCCCCGCACGGCCCGACGCCGCGCGGCAGAAAATCGAAACAGAGAGTTCATTGCACAAATCCTGGCTGAAGCGAGACTTAGGCGGCCTTTGCCGTCTGCGGTTTCGATGTCTTGACGCGCGTCACGCTGCGGCGGCCGTCAACACTGAGCGGAACATCGCCGTCGATGGTGGCGCGGCGAACGATGCGATGCTGATCGCCATAGTCGTTGACGGCGTAGTGCTGGGTGGCGCGATTGTCCCAGATCGCGACGTCGCCGGCCTGCCAGCTCCAGCGCACAGTGTTTTCGGGCGCCGTGATGTGGGACTGGAACAACTCGAACAGCTTCTGACCGTCATATTTTGGCAAGCCGACGAAACGCTGAACGAAGTTGCCAAGCACGAGCGTGCGCTCGCCGGTTTCGGGATGGACTCTCACCACCGGATGTTCGGTTTCGTAGATGGTCCCGGTGAACACCTCGTCGAAGTGCTTCCTATCCGCTTCCGTCGCGCGCGTCTTCACGGCATAGTCGTAAGCGTTACTGTGAACCGCCCAAAGCTCGTCGGCGAGCTTGCGCAGCGGCGCCGGCAGGTCGAGGTAGGCCGCCGTCGTGTTCGACCACACGGTGTCGCCGCCATAGGGCGGGATCACCACACCGCGCAGCACCGAGATCTTCGGATAGGCGTCGACGAAGGTGACGTCCGTGTGCCACTGGTCGGCACGGCCGCCGCCACGGCCGGAGTCCAGTTCTAGAATCGACGATGTGCCCTTGATCGCACCGACTGTCGGGTGGGGCACGAGCTTGCCTAGGCGGACGGCGAAGCGCTCCTGCTCGACATCGTCCAGATGCCCCTGGTTGCGGAAGAAGATGACCTTGTGCTCGAGCAGCACCTGGTTGATCGCGGAAATGACGTCATCGGACAGATCGCCGGACAGCTTGACGTTCCGGATCTCGGCACCGAGTCTGGCCGCGCGCTTGACGACATCGGCGCCCGGGATGACGTTGTCGATGGTGCGTGGAGAGCTCATGATCGTGGTCTTTCCTTTGATTTTCTGGACAAGGCTCCGCCGTGCGCCGGTCGTGCCGGCGGCTGGGCGGGATGGATTATCTTTTGTTTGGTCGTCGAGGGTGTGCGTTCCCCTGCGAGTACTAGACCTTCGGCCGTGCACGGATCCCGGCGGTACAGCTTTCGGCCATCGCATCGGCACAGCACCGCGCGCTGCGAGCCAAGTTCGGCCGGGCTGCTTCGCAAAGGACGAGTAGATCAGATTGCCGCATGGTGAACGACCTCGCTTGTACCTTGCAGATCGTAAAAGTGATCGCGATCCAGTCAATGAAACGAAACCAGCTTTATTTTCCACAGCGCGCGATGATCGCTTCGTCGATCAAGCGGACACGGAAATATTTGCGATCATGACGGACTATTCGACTACCTTGCGCGCCCGAGGGCAGGTTAAATCGTGCCGATCGGCGCAAGAAGCAGACTGAAACACTGCCGTTATTGCTGACAACGAACGACTCGTCTCTGCTTAAGGACGTGCTCACGAGCTTCATTCTCGCATCCCCTGTAACGATGCAAATTCGTTTCATCGACAGCTTAGAGACGCCCGACATAGAGTCGAGCCACGTCACGATCGCCAGCCGGCACCTGACAACGATCAAACACTTGCGAGCCACGCCATGAGCAATCGGCAACTTTCCCTCAACTTCTTCATCTACCCGGACGGCCATCACGAGGCGGCCTGGCGTCACAAGCTCTCGACAACGAACCGCATCCTCGACGTCACCTACTATCAGGAGCTCGCGCAACGCGCCGAAGCACATAAGTTCGACGCCGTGTTCTTCGCCGATGGTCCCGCGCTGGCTGACAATGTGCGTTACGCACAGCGCTTCCGGCTTGAGCCGATCACACTGCTCACCGCTATCGCGTCCGCCACCAAACGCATCGGCTTGATCGCGACCACGTCGACGACCTACACGGAGCCGTACAATCTCGCACGGCTATTCGCCTCGCTTGATCACATCAGCGGCGGCCGCGCCGGCTGGAACATCGTGACGACAAGCTCGCTCCAGGCGGCGCAGAATTTCGGCCTACCCGAGCATCCACCGCATCACGAGCGCTATGAGCGGGCGCGGGAATATCTCGATGTCATAACGAGGCTGTGGGACAGTTGGGAAGACGACGCGCTAGTCAACGATCCCGTATCGGGCGTCTTCGCCGACACCAACAAGATCCACACCGTCGACCATGTCGGCAAGTACTATCGCGTGCGCGGTCCGCTCAATGTTTCGCGCACACCGCAGGGGCGGCCGGTCTATGTGCAGGCCGGCTCATCCGAGGACGGCCGCGCCTTTGCCGCGCGCTTTGCCGAAGCCATCTTTACCGCGCACCAGACCCTGACGAGCGCACAGGAGTTTTATGCCAACATTAAGGGTCAGGCGCGCGCGTTCGACCGCAGCCCCGACCAAATCAAGATTCTGCCCGGCATCTCTCCGTTCATCGCCAGCACGCAAGTTGAGGCGGACCGGCTTCAGGAGGAGTTCAACGCTCTGATCCAGCCGGAATTCTCACTGACCCAGCTCCGCCAGATGACCGGGCTCGACCTCACCGGTTTCGATCTTGACGGCCCGTTCCCGCGGCATCTGATCGACACCAATGGCGCGCATGGCGTTGCCAGCCGTTTTAGGCTCGTGGTCGGCATCGTCGATCGCGAGAAACCGACGATCCGTCAGCTCGTGCAGCGCCTCGCCGGCGCGCGTGGCCACTGGGTGATCGCCGGGCCCCCAGAAAAGATCGCCGACAACATCCAGACCTGGTTCGAGAAAGGCGCCGCCGACGGGTTCAACGTAATGCCGCCATGGCTGCCCGGCGGATTCGACCTTTTTGCCGAACAGGTCGTGCCGATCCTGCGCAAACGCGGGATATTCCGCCACGGCTACACCGGAACTACACTGCGCGAGCATTATGGTTTGGATCGTCCTGCAAGCATGTTCTCCGGCCGGACCCGAGCAACCGCATGATTTGGCGGGCGGACGGCAAAGGCGAACTCGCAGGAAATGAGGAAGATTTTTCAACGAGATTTCCGGCTAAGGGCCGGGACTGCGTGTGATGGGGCGTTTAGTGGCGCTCACGGCTCGAGTGCTACTTCAGCGCGTCGCCCTCCGAAGGCGAAGGCTACACGCTCGAATCGTGTCGGGTGCGCCAGTTTTTTGCGACTAGAAGGCTGGTTTGTCGGCCAGGGTGAGAGTTTTGCTCTGATATGTCCGAGCAGCGCCGCGTCGCCCAAGGGTAAGTTCAAATTGCGGAGACGCAACTACCGACACTCTCACTCGCCTATGGTGGCCATTTGAATTATTTCGCATCGTCATCCGCCGAGACGCTAGGAATACCGATCCATGAGCGGCGTGGCTTGGCAGACGTCCCGAATACAGCTCTTATTGCCTACTCCGCCAAAGTTAGCCGATTCGGGTAGGCGGTTCGCGTTCAACCAAATTTCGATTGGCTACGACGCCTATTGCCAAACTGCCTAAGTGATGCGCCTAGGCCATAAGCCCGGGTCTTGACTGCTGATGGAGTTCGACCGAGAGCCTCAGCTATTTCGGCCAGTTCAGCGCCCGAAGTGACTAATTCCTGCAACCGCTCGTCCTCCTCGATCGTCCAGGCCCGGCCTCTCGTCTTCGCCATGTGCTAGGCGCCTTCCGTGGTCTGTTTCGGGCAACCGGCCTAAGAAAAGGTCGATCTTATTTGCGGTCGACAGTACACAACAGAAATTGGGCCATGCGATCGGGCGTTCTCTAATACAAGAGCGTCGTCACTCCACTGGCATGCGTTGCTCGCGCGAAAATGACAAACCTCGCACCTGTCGCTCATTTGGTGCAGGACTATTGGTAGCGCTCTAGTCCGAGATCCCCTGTTTCGATCTCGGGCTTTCGTCCCGACAGCAGATCCGCGATGACCCGAGAGGAACCGCAACTCATTGTCCAACCAAGAGTGCCATGCCCAGTATTTAAGAATAGATTTCTGATTTTAGTTTCGCCAATGATTGGAGTGCCATCTGGCGTCATCGGACGTAGGCCTGACCAGAAAGATGCGCCCTTCGGATCTCCGCCGGGGAATAGATCCATCACGGAAAACTCCAGGGTTCGCCGACGCGCATCGACAAGATCATTGGTGTAGCCCGAGATTTCAGCCATCCCGCCGACACGAATTCGATCTCCGAGACGAGTAATTGCAATCTTGTATGTCTCATCCATGACCGTCGACTCGGGGGCGCGCGAGGCGTCGGTAATTGGAATTGTCAGAGAGTATCCTTTAACGGGATAGACTGGCAGTCCGATTCCGACCTTCTTGAGGAGAAGAGGCGAATAGCTTCCTAGCGCGACAACTACTGCGTCCGACCGAATAGTCCCGCGATCGGTGATCACGCCACGCACTTGGCCGGCTTCGATGTCCAGTCCATCGATGAAATGTCCATAACGGAAGTCAACGCCTAACGCCGCCGCTTTTTGCTCCAGCGCGTTGGTGAACTTGAAGCAATCGCCGGTCTCGTCCTTCGGAGTTAAAAGTCCTCCAACTATTCGATCGCGAACGTGGCGCAATGCGGGTTCGGCCCGAACACAACCATCGCGATCGAGTACCTCGAAAGGTACACCATCTGCCGCAAGAGCCTTCACATCCTTTGCTGATGCATCGAGCTGCTGCTGAGTTCGGAATAGCTGCAGGGTACCCCGCATGCGCTCGTCATAGTTCAACGAGGCCTCCTCCCTCACATCGGCAAGCGCCACGCGACTGTAGTCCGCCAGGCGCAGCATCCGCCCCTTGTTGAGGGCATATCGACTCGCCGTGCAGTTGGATAGCATGCGGAAGAGCCAAGAGAGCATGGCCGCATCAAGCTTCGGGCGGAGGATCAACGGCGCATGCCGCATGAGCATCCACTTGACGGCCTTCATGGGGATTCCGGGGGCAGCCCACGGCGAACAGTAACCAAAGGAAACCTCCCCCGCGTTCGCGAAACTCGTTTCCAGTGCTGGACCCGACTGCCTATCGAGAACAACGACTTCGTGCCCGAGCGTTGCAAGTTGATATGCGGTTGTGACGCCTATAACGCCCGCGCCTAGAATGGTGACTTTCATTCTCTAACCCAACGTCTTGCTTGATGATGCCGACTGATCTGCGGTGAACGTTCAGCAATAGCTTCTGAAGAAGCGACGACCGAGGCCGGTGAGAATCTCGTAGGAGATCGTGCCGGCATCAGCCGCCAGCATTTCGAGGGTCTGATGAGAACCGATCACTTCGACCATGCTTCCTAGATCGAGTGCGTCATCCGGCAGAACGGAGATGTCGACTGTCATACTGTCCATCGAGACACGCCCCACGATAGGCAGACGTTGACCGTGGAAGTAAAGGGCTCCGCGACCGCTCAGGCTGCGTGGGAGCCCGTCGGCATAGCCGGCGCAAAGTGTAGCAAGCCGGGTGCAGTCGGTGGTAACGTGCGTTCCACTATAGCCGACCATAGCGCCGCCGGGGACCGTGCGGGTCTGCGCAACCGCGATAGAGAGGCTGACGACGGGCTCCATTGGATTGACGGCATTCACCTGCGGCGCACCGCCATAGAGCGCGATCCCTGGACGAACGAGATAACCGTGATAGTCCTTGCCCATCATCACGCCAGCAGAGTTGGCGAAGCAGGATGGCACCGGCGCGAATTCCTTTATCACCATCTGCATCTCCGCGAGTTGCGCAGCATTTTGCGCCTTCGTGGGCTCATCTGCGGAGGCGAGATGGCTCATGACGTAGAGAATCTCGAGCTCCGGCGATTGTGCGATTTCCATGCGCACCGCAGCGCGCTCGGCGGGCGCAAAACCGAGCCGTGACATGCCGGTATCGAGCTGTAGAACAGCAGGGAGACGTCGCCTCTCGGTGCGTGCCTGAGTGCGCCAACGGCAAAGCTGGGTGAAGGAGTTGATGACAGGAATGACTTGAGCCGCCGCGCAAGCAGCCTCCGCACCCGGCAATAGGCCGTTCAGCACGAAGAGCTGCGCGTCGCTCGAAAGATGAGGCCGCAATGCAATGGCCTCCTCCGCATGCGCCACGAAAAAGTGCCTGCAGCCGGCGGCAAGTAAAGATCCCGCCACTCGAATGGCGCCCAAGCCATAGGCATCGGCTTTCACCACTCCGGCCACGCGAGCTGGATTCGCGATCGATGCAATGCGCTGAAAATTGCGGCGCAATGCGGCCAAATCGACGGTCATGTAGCCGGGAAAGCCCTGCGCTTTCCCGTCCAACACCGCCCCCGGAGCAGTCCGGTCCAATGTCTCTTCGTTTTCCATGAGGAAAGGCTTAGCGCAAGATTCGAGCAAGTGCCGGGCATTCCTTGCTCGATTATTCGAGGACTGCTACAAATTCGAACAATCTGCTAACTTTTCGAATAAATCGTACAAAGCTATGGATAGCATAGATCGCAATATTTTGCGTGCGCTTCGCGTGAACGCCCGGGTGAGCAATGTCAATCTGGCGGAGGAAGTTGGGCTTTCTCCTTCGGCGTGTCTGAGGCGGATCAAGCTGCTCGAGAAGGCGGGCATCATTCGCGGGTACACGGCACTCGTTGAGACGGGTGCCGACTCACAAGGTCTTGCCGTGCTGATCAACATCACGTTGGAACGGCAGACAGTAGAGTATCTCAATAAATTTGAGGCTGCGGTACGCAAGTATCCGGAGATTCAGGAGTGCTATCTCATGACTGGGGGAGCGGATTACTTCTTGCGAGTGGAGGTAGCCAGTGCTGTCGAGTTCGAGCGTATCCACAAGGAAATCCTCTCAACGCTTCCAGGCGTCTCACGCATTCATTCCAGCTTTTCGATTCGAAACGTGCTTGCGAACCGGCCAAAGGGCCGGCGCTGACATGCATTTTCCGCGGTAGAAGCAAGCCAAGGATCGCAGTCTCTCCGCCTGTCGGCCAATAGTGGCACAATATCGGACGTCGCCGGGCCGCAAAAACGGGCGTGACCAGCTGAGAATGTAGCGCAATTTCGTCGCCTTAGATATAACGGGCACCCATTTCGCAAGTGGTCATATATTTGCGATCGAGCCCTTTTGAGGAAATCGATGAGCAAGGCTCGCCGGCCAATCTCCCTTAACGCGCTAAACACATTTGAATGTGCGGCTCGCCTTCTGAACTTTTCCGCCGCGGCGGAAGAGCTCAACCTGACACGCTCGGCGGTGAGCCACCAGATCACAAAACTAGAGGAGATATTCGGATTTCGCTTGTTCGATCGGAGACCAGATGGAGTTGTGCTCACCTCGGCCGGAGCGGGATATTACAACAAGATTCGCGGAGCCCTCACGGAGATCGGCGAGGTTACGTCTGATGTCCTTGGAAAACCGAGGCGACAGCGTCTGACCGTTCACTGCGCGCCTACTTTTTCGACACGATGGCTGCTGAGCAAGCTCGGACGCTTCATGGCCGCTCATCCCGATATCGATCTTCGGATCATAGCGGCCTCGGGGCCGCCTGATTTTCGTGACCCAGGTTTGGACCTGGCTATCTGCTACGGGGCGCAGGGCCTTCCAAATTGCTCGGAGCAGCTGTTTCTATCAGAGAGCGTTCAGCCAATGTGCAGTCCAATTTTGAGGGACTCTGCAGGACTGCACTCTCCGTCGGCCCTTAGCCAGGCCACCCTCATTCGCACAGATCAAAACCTCGTTTCCTGGGATTTCTGGTTTCGCAGCCAAGGCCTTGAACTTCCAACCGATGTCAGACAAGTACAGTTGAAGCCGTCCTTTCTTGCGATCGAGGCGGCCCTGCAGGCTCTCGGCGTAATCTTGGAGAGCACCGTGCTCACGGCGGAAGAGCTCACGGCTGGGAGATTGATTATTCCGTTCCCATCAAGCCCGATCACCCTGCCGGCCTACTATGTCGTCACACCAGATGATGACCGCAACCAGCGCTCTTTGCTGTTTAGAAAATGGCTGCTCGATGAGGCACAGCACTCGAACAAACAGAATTACGTGGGACCGGGCGAGATCGTTTAGGGGGAGGCCCGTTCACAGCACGCAACCGAGCTCGCTGGACCCACCCTCACGCTCGACTACATCGAACGATAATTGACGAACATCGGTGTGGGACTCGCCGCGGAGAAGCTCGGCGGGACATATCGATTTGACGGCGACGTCGTTCGGCAAGCGAAATGGGGCAGCTGTCTAGAGCACTATGTTTTTATGCAACATGCACTAGCTGATCTGTTTTTTCGGCCCAGCTCCCTTCAGTTGAGCGCCGTCTCCACGTGAACCGAAGGTCGTGCGGCTCACTTTGGGCGTGATCCTTGTTCACGACCTGGTTGAGTAAATATCCCTTTCCAAGCGAACTCGCCGTTCAATATTAGGCTAATTGATAAATGAAGGGGGGTCTGATGAAGGCATCATACTTGCAATCAGCAGTTCGATGGTCGGTCGCAACCGGCCTCTTGCTATGGTCTATCTCGAGCGTTGTACAGGCCGATGCGGCGGAGCTGTACGGCACGCTGAAGAAGGTGAAAGAGAAGGGGCAAATTGTCATCGGCTTCCCCGAAAGTTCGCCGCCATTCGCATCCTACGACGCAAGCAAAAAGCCCGCAGGCTATGCTATCGATATCTGCATGCGTGTGGTGGATACGATCAAACACGATATCAGCGCGCCAGACCTGCAAGTCAATTTTGTTCCAATCAACTCGAGCACGCGCATGGCGCTTCTCGCAAATGGAACGATCGATCTAGAATGCGGATCAACGACCAACACCCTTTCCAGGCAGGAGCAAGTGGATTTTTCGATGATGCACTTCGTGTCCTCGACGCGCTGTCTGGTGAAGACAGGAAGTGGCATCAAGGAGATTGAAGATTTTGCGAATAAGGTCGTCGCGCTCGCTCAAGGCGCCAACACTGTTGGTGTTATCAACGGATGGGTCCAGAAATTAAAGGTCCCAAACGTGAAGATCCTGAACATCTCGAACTTTTCAGAAGGACTCCTGGCTGTCGATAGCGACCGCGCCGACGCGTTTTGTTCGGACGACGCGATCCTCTACACTTTGCGACAAAAATCGCCGGCTCGCGACCGCCTGGAGGTCGTCGGCCGCCCGCTCTCCTTCGAGCCGTACGGATTAATGATGCGCCGTGACGACTCTTCGTTCCGCTTGACCGTCAACAAGACGCTGGCCGAGCTCTTTCGCTCTGGAGAGATAACGTCTCTCTACCACAAGTGGTTTGACCAATTTGGAATTCCACTGAGCGAGAAGCTCGAGACCGTCTTCCAAGCGCAAGCAGTCCCTCAATAGCGGCTGAGTCGATGCTCTCCTACAACTGGAACTGGAGTATTCTCTTCCAGCAGCCGCAGCTTGGATGGCTGCTGGAAGGTCTGCGTCTCACAATCGTCATGGCGGTGGTGAGCTTCCTCCTAGCGCTTGCGATCGGAACCTTAGTTGGTACAGCCCGCACTGCTCGATCGAGAGCGGTGCGCGGAATAGGCTTCGTCTACACAGCTCTCTTTCGGAACGTGCCATTGCTGATCCAGATGTTCCTGTGGTTCTACGTCTTTCCCGAGCTCCTGCCCTCAAATCTCGGACGCTGGGTGAAGCGGGATCTGTACCAGCCTGAAGTCACGATTGCCGTCATCTGCCTCAGCTTCTATATGGCTGCCCGCGTCGGCGAGCAGATACGAGCCGGCATTCAGGCGGTGCCAAGGGGTCTTATCTCCGCGGCGCTTGCCAGCGGACTAACCGCCAATCAGATTCGTCGCTACATCGTCCTGCCAATCTGCTTGCGCATGCTGATCCCGCCGTTGACGACGGAGCTCCTTGCTACTTTCAAAAACACCTCGCTTGCACTTGCGATTGGAGTCCTGGAGATCACAGCGCGCAGTCATCAAATCGAAAGCTCTACTTTTCACGGATTTGAAGCATTCGCTGCAGCAACCTTCCTCTACGTCGCAATCAGCTTGTTTACGCTTGCACTTGTTTTGCCCGCGGAAAACGCTTCCCGTCTTCCCGGAATGCTGAAGGGGCGAAGCTGATGCTCTCCCTGGATTTTGGCATTATCGGACCGAATGCTGCCTTCCTCTGGGAGGGCATGAAAATTACGCTCTGGCTCACTCTGCTTTCGATCATCGGCGCTGCGATACTGGGCACCATCATTGTACTTGCGCGACTCTTTGGCCCATTGCCATTGCGGTTGATGGCTTTTGCCTATGTGAACCTCTGCCGCTCCGTGCCGCTAGTGCTTGTGGTGTTTTGGTTCTACTTCTTGGTGCCGTTAGTCATTGGCCGACCTGTCGGCCAGTTTTTCTCTGTCTTGATCGCATTCGTCCTATTTGAGGCGGCCTACTTTTCAGAGACAATGCGTGCGGGCATCCAGAGCGTGCCTCGGGGGCAATTGGCGGCGGCCACATCGACAGGGCTGACGCTGCGCCAAAGCTTTCAGTACATCATCTTGCCCCAAGGCGTGAGGAAGATGGCCCCAATTCTACTGACGCAGTGCATTATCCTCTTCCAAGATACCTCCGTTGCATATGTCGTCGCGCTGAATGACTTCCTCACCTCGACTTCCATCATCGCTCAAAGTGAGGCCCGGCCGATCGAAATGTACACATTTGCAGCCGGTGTCTATCTCGCAATCTGCCTTTCTATTTCCCTTCTCGTGGAGAGCCGAACGTGGCATCGGTAGTGGACCAGCGGAACACCGCGCAAGCAACTGACCTAATGGTGAAATTCGAAGACGTCAGCAAATGGTATGACACAACGCAGGTTCTACACTCCTGCTCGACCCAAATTCAGCGCGGTCAAGTCGTCGTCGTTTGTGGTCCATCAGGCTCCGGCAAGAGCACCCTTATCAAGTGCGTGAACCGGCTGGAGGAATTCCAGAAGGGAAGAATTGTTGTCGACGGAATTTCCGTCGGCGATAGGCACGCCGACCTGCAAAAGCTGCGGACCACGACGGGAATGGTTTTCCAGGCGTTCGACCTTTATCCCCATATGGACGTTATGACTAACGTCTCGCTGGCGCCGCGGCTCGTGCTGCGGATGCCACGCGAAGAAGCGGAGCAGCGCGCTGCCGAACTGCTCCGCCAAGTTGGCCTGCTTGATCATGCGAAGAAATACCCGGCTCAACTTTCCGGAGGTCAGCAGCAGCGGGTGGCTATCGCGCGAGCACTCGCGAACAGGCCGGCGGTAATGCTATTCGACGAACCGACCTCCGCTCTGGACCCGGAAATGATCAATGAAGTTCTCGACGTAATGACGGCACTCGCGGAGAGAAAGACAACCATGATCGTTGTGACACACGAGTTGGGGTTTGCCCGCCGAGTTGGCGATCGCATCGTATTCATGGATTCCGGTCGAATTGTCGACGATCTCGCTAAGGACGAGTTTTTCGCCGGGAATACTAGCGAGCGTGCTCGCGACTTTCTCTCCAAGGTACTTCAACACTAACCGCTGAGGATTCGATGTCGTTGATTGACTTGCGCAGCGACCTCTTGGCGGGTCCCACGCCGGAGATGATCGAGGCAATGATCGCCACTGCGCGCGCGCCATCGAGTTATGACGCGCGCGAGGACCGGCATGTACGAGAATTGGAAGCGCTGACAGCGCAGACGCTGGGCACGCAGGACGCGCTGTTCTTTCCGACCTGCACGATGGCCAATCAGGCGGCTCTCATGATCCACTGCCGGCCTGGCGACTTCATCATCGCGGATACTGAGTCACACGTCGCGGAGTTCGAGGCTGCATCAACGGCGGGTGTTTCAAATGTGGCCACGTTTCGAGTAGCTGGAGTTCGTGGACATTTGTCGCCTGAGCAACTGGCGCAGGCGCTCGATCAAAGTGAGGACGAGGCCATGCGAATATCCGTGGTCTCGCTGGAAAATACTCACAATCGCGCGGGCGGGACGGTTATGCCTGCAAGCTGGCAACAGCAGATCGAGAATGAATGTCGCCCACGAGGAATCGCCATCCATCTCGATGGGGCGCGATTGTGGAATGCCGCCGCCTATGCCGGGTGTGAGCCCCTGGCACTCGCGCGGGGGGTAGACAGTATCGCGGTCAGTCTAAACAAAGCCTTGGGCGCTCCGTTAGGAGCGATGCTTTGCGGCAGCAACGCGTTCATCAGAGACGCAAGTCGCGTTAGGCGGATGTTGGGTGGAAACTGGCGTCCAGCCGGGATTGTCGCCGCGCCGGCTGTTGTTGCGCTGAAGACCATGCAGAAGCGTATCACCGACGATCATGCAAATGCGCGACACTTGGGCACGGTGCTCGCCTCCGAACACCCGTGGCTGTCGATTGATCTTGATTCACTCCAAACCAACATCGTCTTGGTGAAACTACGAACCGAGGAGATAAGCGCGCTTGGTCTCACCCAACGCTTGTCGGAGATGGGCGTGCTTGTCGTGTCTTATGGGGACCGATACGTACGCTTAGTCATTTACTCGGGAATAGGCCGAGATCAGATCGATAAAGTTTTGAGTGCATTTTCGGAGATAAGCCAGACCTTAACGCCTGACTATCTTGTCGGGAGCTGAGATGATCGCAAGGCAAAATGATGGCGGGCTGTTGTAACCGCCTCAGACTTCAGATCCGCAGCGCAAATTCGAGGGTACTGGAAGTAGGAACGGAGTTAAGCCGCGCAGAGGAAGCCGCTTAGGGGCCAAGACAATCGTAACGCTGATACGAAGCGTAAGCTGCTACGGATTTTAGGGTTGAGAAGGAGTTGAAGCAAGGGGCTCAGACGAATCGATCTAAGAAATCTATCCACGGGCAACTCAACATAGGGCTCGGACCGTGGCAGAGGGCGGTGTCGTCGTCGCCGGACTCCAGCATGATGTCGATCGCGCCCCTGGCTTGATCTTCGTTGTCAACAAGATACGACAACGGCGCCGGATCATCCGATAAACGCGGCCGCGCGGGCACGCGAAACGGGCGCAGCGCATCCGCCGTCACCGCCCATGGCGAGATGGCCGTCGCAAAACTCTTGCCGAGAAACGGGCCGAGCCGCTGATATTCCCAGGCCTGAATGTCACGCCCGACCAGTCATTGAGCAGGCAGAAGCCGAAGATGTGGTCCAGGCCTGCGCCAGCGGCACCGGCACGCCCTGCACGGAATGTTCGCCGAGGAAAGCGCCAAGCTCCGCTTCAAAGTCGAGCCGCCGGCTCGGACCGAATGACGGCGCGTCTTGACTGCCAGCGCGAGTCTGGCCGCGGGGCCTGCGCACCGAGTCACCCACGCCGATAGTCGAGGTCCGACCGTTGTGGCCGATCGGCACTTATTTGTAGTTCGGCAGCAGAGGGGCATCCGGCCGGAAGATGCGACCGGCATTGGTTGCATGCTGGATCGAAGCGAAGAAATCGACGAGCGGCACCAATGTGCAGGCGTCGATAGTTGAAGATTGCGCCCAGTAGCTGGGTTCCGCATCATTTGCGGTGGAATAGCTAAAAAGGAAAGAGGGCCGATGGCCCTCGAAGTTTGGGAGAACGAACAAACGGAGTATCTTGGCGCCATCATGACATGGTTGGCATGACGAATTCCGTCCCGGCTCGTATCCCAGTTGGCCAGCGGCTTGTCACTGTCTTCATTTGAGTGTTGAAGCGGACGCCTTCCGGTCCATGCATGTGATGATCGCCGAAGATCGACGCTTTCCATCCACCGAAGGAGTGGAAGGCCATCGGCACCGGAATCGGAACGTTGATGCCGACCATGCCGACCTTGATCTGGTGAGCAAATTCACGCGCAGCATCGCCATCACGCGTGAAGATCGATGTTCCGTTGCCGAATTCGTGCTCATTGATCAGGCGCGCCGCCGTCGCGTAATCCGGCGCTCGCACGACCGACAGCACTGGCCCGAAGATCTCCTCTTTGTAGATCTTCATGTTCGGCTTGACATGATCGAACAGGGTCCCGCCCAGAAAGAAGCCGTTCTCATAGCCCTGCATCCTGAACTTGCGTCCGTCCACGAGCAGCTTTGCCCCGTCGGCGACGCCAGCATCGATGTAGTCCCGGACCTTCTGCAGATGCTGCTTCGTGACAAGAGGACCCATCTCGGCCTCTGGATCGGTACCCGGCCCGACCTTCAGGCCTCGAACCTTCGGCTCCAAGGCGGAGATCAGCTTATCCGCGGTCCCCTCGCCGACCGGTACGGCAACAGAAATCGCCATGCAAGGTTCACCGGCGGAGCCGTAAGCGGCGCCCATCAGCGCATCGACCGCCTGATCCATGTCGGCATCGGGCATCACGATCATGTGGTTCTTGGCGCCGCCGAGCGCCTGGCAACGCTTTCCGGTATTCGCGGCGGTCGAATAGATGTACTGCGCAATGGGCGTGGACCCTACGAAGCTGACCGCCGAGACGTTCGGATGATGCAGTAGCGCGTCGACAGCTTCCTTATCACCCTGCACCACGTTGAAGACGCCATCCGGCAGGCCTGCTTCCTTCAGCCATTCCGCCATGATTAGCGAAGCGGATGGATCACGTTCCGACGGCTTCAGGATGAAGGTGTTTCCGCAGGCAAGCGCGACCGGAAACATCCACATCGGGACCATGACCGGGAAATTGAAAGGCGTGATTCCAGCGACTACCCCTAGCGGCTGGCGCGTGGAATAGCTGTCGACGCGGGTCCCAACATTCTCGGTGAGCTCGCCCTTGAGCAACTGCGGGGCAGCCGTCGCAAACTCGACCACTTCCATCCCGCGCTGAACTTCCCCGAGGGCGTCGGAATGAACCTTACCGTGCTCCGATACGATCACGTCGGCGAGCTGTCCTGCGCGGTCTTCAAGGATCCGCAGAAAGCGGTTCAACACGCGCGCCCGTCGCAAGGGCGTCGTGTCGGCCCAGCCCTGCGCAGCCCGGCTGGCCGCAGCCACGGCGTCCGCAACATCGGTCGTGTTGGCGGCCGCGACAGATCCCGTCTGCTCGCCCGAGGCTGGGTTGAAGACAGGCAACCTGCGTTCCGTACCGCCTGGCACCCGCCTGCCATTGATGAAATGATTTATCTGCGTAACCATGAGCAGTCCCCTTGTACGTTCCGATACGCGCCTTGAGTCAGGCCGCTTTCATTCCCGCCATGTATTTTCCGATCACGCGCTTGTCGGCACGGTCGGCCGAAACCTCATGGACAATGCGCCCCCCGCTCATGACGAGGATCCTGTCGACCAGGCCAAGCAGCTCGTCGAGGTCTTCCGAGATCAGCAGCACCGCAGCGCCGCCGTTCCGTGCCTCGACGATCCGGCGGTAGGTCTCTTCGCAGGCAACGAAATCAAGTCCGAACGTCGGATTGGACGCGATCAGCAATCGGACGTTTTGGGTGAGTTCTCGCGCCAGAACCGCCCGTTGCACGTTGCCTCCGGATAGCGCGCTCATGCTCGCCGTCAGCCCGGGGGCTTTGACACGAAATTGCTTCACGAGCTTCTCGGCCTGCTCCGCGAGCGCTCGGTAGTTCATCGCAATACCTCGACAGAGCGGCGCCCGATCGAAGTTGCGCAGGGCAAGGTTCTCCGCCAGCGACATCCGATCAATGCAGGCGTTCTTGAGCGGCTCCTGCGGCAATCCGTAGACGCCGAGTCGGGCGATTTCCCTTCGCGTACCGTTGAACGCGGCGCCGGATACGGCGATTGTACCACTGCGATCCCGCTGCCCCATCAAGGTCTCGACCAACTCCAACTGGCCGTTCCCGGACACGCCGGCAATCCCGACAATTTCGCCTTCACGAACCTCGAGCGAAAGGCCCTTCACGGCCGCTAATCCGTTGTCCCCATTCACGGAGACCTCCTTGATGGAGAGGACGATGTTGGTCTTCGGCGCCAATCTCGGCGCGTGCTGGACAGTCTTGCTCACGGGTTCGCCGATCATTGCTTCGGCCAGCGCGTCGTCCGACAGATCGGCGACCGCTCCCGTTCGGACCGATGCACCGCGCCGCAGCACCGTGACGTCGTCAGCGTATCGACGTACTTCATGAAACTTGTGGCTGATCAGAACGGCGCTGAGCTCGCCCGCCCGCGTCAGGCTGCTAACATGGCCGAGCACCTCATCTGCCTCGGCAGGCGTGAGCACCGAAGTCGGTTCGTCCAGGATGAGAAGCTTGCGCCCGAGATAGAGCTGCTTGACGATCTCGGCTTTCTGCTTCTCGCCCGCAGAGAGCTGCGAGACTCGCACGTCGAGCGGGACGTGGAACGGAAGCTTCTTGGTGACTTCGGCCAGCCGCTTCAGCTCGCTTTGCCAGTTGATGTAGGCCGGCAGTCTCGCGCCGCTGACAACGAGGTTCTGCGCGACCGTCATGGACGGAACCAGCGTGAAATGCTGGTACACCATGCCGATGCCGAGCGCGTCGGCATCCTTGGGCGAGTTCAGCCGGTGCTCGCGCCCATCCACCTGGATGTGGCCGTCGTCCGGATGGTAAAAGCCGACGAGGCATTTGACCAACGTGCTCTTCCCGGCTCCGTTCTCCCCGAGCAGCGCATGGACGGTGCCCGACCGGATCAGCAGCGACACGTTGTTCAGAGCGAGATTCGCTCCGAAACGCTTCGTCATGTTCTTGAGTTCGACTTGCGGAGCGGTCATCGGACGATCCTCAGAGGATGTATTCCCGTCACAGCGCTTCTCATCGGTGCAGCTTGAGTTCGCCGGGCGCATCGGCGAACGGCGCCGCGCGCGACGTCGAGGCCACCATGATCGCCAGGGTCAGGATGTAGGGAGCCGCGTTGAACAGGTAGTAATAGCCGGTGACGCCAACACCCTGCAGCGCCGGCCCGAGGGCGCCTGCACCGCCGAACAGAAGTGATGCGCCGAGGGCGTTGATGGAACGCCAACGCGCAAAGATGACGAGCGCGACAGCCATGATTCCCTGCCCGCTGGACAGACCCTCACTCCAGCTCCCGGGATATGAGAGCGACAGGAAGCTGCCACCGATGCCTGCGAGGAAGCCGCCGGCCATCGTCGCCAGAATGCGCACCCGCAATACCAGAAAGCCAAGCGCGCGTGCCGCATCCTCGCTGTCCCCGACGGTGCGCAGCATCAGTCCCCAGCCAGTCCTGTTCAGGAAGACATAGACGGCAAAGGCCAATAGAATTCCGACAAAGAACAGCGCGTTCACGTCCAACGCGGCTCGCACTTGAGGCATGCTCGACCAGAATCCGAGAGATATCGAAGGAAGCGCTGGCGCCTTGGGTTCGATCAAGGGTTTGCCGAAGAAGAACGCCAGGCCAGTGCCGAGCACGATGAGGCTGATACCGATCGCCGTATCGTTGACGCGCTTCACGCTGCACAGGAGACCGTGCAGCAGGCCGAAGGTGGTTCCGGCCAGTCCCGCTGCGAGCACGCCGAGCCAGGGCGAACCAGAAAGATAGGAGACCCCGTATCCCGCCATGGCGCCCAGCATGAGCGTGCCTTCGAGACCCAGATTGATGCGCCCCGATTTTTCCGTGATGAGCTCGCCGATGCTGACGAAGATGAAGGGCGTGGAAACACGGATCGCTCCTCCCAGAATTGCGAGCGGCAGCGTGAGCCAGCCGATTGATGTCACGTCCATGCCTTACCTCCGCTCGTTTTCTCGGAGTTGTTGCGCAATCGCATCCGCGACGAGGACGCAGACGAAGATCAAGCCCTGAAACACCAGCATCGTCGCGTCGGGAAGCTCGAGGCGCCGTTGCAGCAGGCTGGCGCTTGCCTGCATGCCGCCGATCAGGAGCGCGACTGCGACAATCGCGAGCGGCTGGTGGCGCGCCAGGAACGCGACAAGGATTCCGCTGTAGCCATAGCCAACGATGAGTGAGGAGTTGGCCGTCCCCTGCACGGCCGCCACTTCGATCGCGCCGGCAACTCCTGCCATTCCGCCCGCCACAAACGTCGCACCGATGACCCAGCGGTTCACGGCCAGGCCGACCATCCTCCCGACCCTGGCGCTCCCGCCGACCACGCGCAGCGCAAAGCCCCATCGTGTGTAGCGCAGCACGACATGGGCGATGATGGCCAGCGCCAGGCTGACCGCAAGCCCGGCATGAACGCCAACGCCCGGCAGCATGTGCAACATGTAGGACGGATCGATCGGATGGGTCGACGGCTTGTCGAGGCTCGCCGGATCCCGGAGCAGGCCTTCCGTCAGATGGTGAAAGATCGCGATCCCTATGTAGGACAGGAGCAGGCTCGAGATCGTTTCATTCACACCCCGGTATTGCCGGAGCACACTGGCCAGACCGAACCAGAGTCCTCCGGCAAGAGCGCCGGCGACCAACATGATGACTTGCATCGGAAGTGCGTGCGCCCCCGCAAACGGCAACGTCACGACGGCCCCCGCAAGTCCTCCGAGCACCAGAGCGCCCTCGCCGCCGATGATCACCAGCCCTGCCTGTGCGGGTATGGCAACGGCCAAGCCAACCAAGATCAACGGTGCGGCCCGCGACAAGGTATCCTGCCAGGCGAAGCTGCTGCCGAAGCCGCCTTGAACGATCAGGCCGAACACCTTGAAAGGGTTCTGCCCATACAAGGCGACGAATGCCGCAAAGACTGCCGATGCAAGCAGCACTGCCAGGACGGGCAAGGCCGCGCTGAGCCGGGCCGCGGCTCCCGGCAGGTTTGACGGCGCGGACTCGATTCCCGAGATCGAAGACAAGGTCGCCCCCTCAGACTTGGCCGATGATGCCTTCGACGAGGTAGTTGATACCATCGAGCGCGCGGTCGTTGCTGCTCTGCATGACGCCGGCAGGAACAACGACGTTGCCCTTATTGTCCTTGAGTGGGCCGCTGTAGATCACGAGCGTGCCGCCGATAAGATCTGCTCTTGCCTTCTCGGCCGCCGCGCGGGCTTCGGGCGTGACGAGCTTTCCGAAAGGACTATTCTTGACAAAATGGTCGGAGATGCCGGCACGCAAGTAATGCTCCGGCTTCTTGCCGCCACGCACGCTTCCGGCATACACAAGATACGGCGTGATCCAATTCCATTCGGCTCCTGTGAGATAGCCGTTGGGAGCAACATCCGCCTGGCTCGAATGGTAGCCGCACGACATGACGCCGCGCTTCTCGGCCGTCTCGATCACCACCTTCGGGCTGTCCACCTGGGCCGCGATGACGTCGGCGCCCTGATCGACGAGCGTATTCGTCGCCTCTGCTTCGCGCACGGGAAGCACCCAATCGCCCGTGAAGATGACCTGCACCTGGATGGCCGGATCGACCGAACGGGCGCCGATCGCGAACGCGTTGATGCTTCGCAGAAGATTGGGCGTCGGCTTCGCGGCGACGAGGCCGAGCTTCTTGGTCTTGGTCATATGGCCCGCAATGATTCCGGAAATGTACTGCGCCTCGAAAATGTAGGCGTAGAATGTGCCGATGTTTTCGGGCATGCCCGCTTTCCAGACGCCGCCGGTGTGAGCGAAGGCGACATCCGGATATTTGGCCGCCATCTCCAGAACGTGAGGCTTGAAGTAGCCGAAGGACGTCGCCAGGATGAGCTGCGCGCCATCCTGGCGGATCATCCCTTCCATGCTGCGCTGGGCGGCGATCGTTTCGGGAACGCGCTCCTCTTCGACCACCTTGATGCCGGGTAGCTTCTTCAGCGCGGCTGCGGCCTGCGCATGAGACTGGTTGAAGCCATAATCCTGTTTTGAACCGGAATAGAGGATCCCGACCGTAAGGGGCGTTTCCGCGTGCGCAGCCGGAATATCGAGAACGAATGGTGCGGAGCCGGCGGCGGCCAGCATCTGAAGGAACGAGCGACGGTCGAAGGGTCTCAAGGTCATTTTTCTCTCCCTGGATGATCAGCAGGTCACGACGAGGATCGTTCGGCAGCAGAGAGCAGGCCTGGTGCTGCGCATGCGACGAGGTCTGCTTCCAGTTCGCTCCGTTCGGCGGCGGACAGGGGGGTGACGGGCGCGCGCACGGCGCCACCGGCAATTCCAATCAGATCGCACCAGTGCTTGACCGCCGCGTTCGGCATATGACCGCTCTTCAGCGGGTCCATGATCCACTTGTTGAAGACGGTCCGTTGCGGTGCGAGTGACGCGCAAACGCGCGCCGCCTCTTCCGTTTGTCCGGACGCCAGCAGCGCCACGTAGTTCGCGATCGGCCGAAAGTCCCCGCGTTGGTACAGGTAGGGCTCAGGGTCGGCATACAGGATCGACTGACCTTCGCCCTGCATGTTACCGAAGAAGTTCTCTTCCAAAGGATCGGAGACGAGCACGCCATTGCGCGCGGCTTGGCGAAGCGCAGCGTTCTCGGCTGAAGTGCCGGTGGTCTTCAGCAGCTTGAGATTGGGCAGCGAACAAAGCTGCGTGAAAACGACAGGATCCAATGGGCTGCCTGCAGCGGTTCGGGCGTTGAAGATGACGATCGGCATCTCCAGACGCGTGCAGATGTGGTGCAGATACGCGAGCTGCTGCGCGGGGGATCGCGGGCCGGAGGTCGGAACCATCAGCACGGCGTGACTGACGCCGAGCCGACGTGCGTGCTCGCCAAGCTCGACGGTCTCTTCAACCGAAGGACCCGAGATCACCACTGAAATCCCGAGACGGCCTCCGGCCTCATCGGCGATCACCTCTATAACGCGCTTCCTCTCCTGCAACGTGAGCGACCAGACCTCGCCGATCAGTCCATTGCAGAACACTCCCGCGAGGCCAGCTGCGATGTAGTGGCGGACATTCCGGCGAACCCCGGCCTCGTCGATGGCCCCCGAGTTGTCGAAAGGCGTGTGAATCGCTGCCCAGATTTCAGGAATGTTTTGCCCGATCACCATGCTCGTCCCCGCTCGTTGACCGGTTCATTCTATTTATCATGATAAACCGGATTTGCATGAATATGCCCGGTATGGGAGAAGTGTCAATCGACGAGTCGGTTCTTTTTCGCGGGCCCGCGCTTGACCCGCCCGGAGCATGCACAGGAACCCATTGATGGATCTGGAGAATTCAGATGACGGTGGAACTGGAAAAAATGCCGAAGCAGCCCGGGCGGCTGAAAATTCAAAAGCGGGCGGATCTCGTTACCGAAGAGATCAAGCAATTGATCACACAGAAGAACCTGCGCCCCGGCGCCAAGCTCCCGATGGAAAAGGAGCTTCAGCGGCTGTTTTCGGTCAGCAAGAGCACCATCCGCGAGGCGCTAAAATCGCTTGAGGTGCAAGGACTGATCACGGTCAGCACCGGTCCGACCGGCGGCGCAACCATTATCGAGGTGCCGCTCGCGCGGACGTTTCAACTGCTGCAGAACTATCTGTTCTTCAAGGAAGTCAGCATGGAGGACATCTATGCAGCGCGCCGATTGCTCGAGCCGGAACTGGCTGCCGGCTCAGTGCCATTCCTTTCCGACGAGCAGCTCGACGCTCTGGAGCACAACATCGAGACCTGCCAACCGACCTCGCAAGAACCTGCTCTTCTGGTCCGTCAACGCCAGGCAGATCTGGATTTTCACGACATCCTGGCTGCTGCGAATCCCAATCCCTTCCTGCGCTTCGCATGCGAGCTGATCAACGAGATGCTCCGTCGTCTGGTTGTCTTCAGCACGCAGACACCTCCGGAAGAACACACCAAATTCGGGTGCGCCAACGTCAAGATTCACGCGGAGATCGCGAAAGCCGCCCGTGCGCGAGACAGCGAGCGCGTGCGAGCGCTCATGAAGGCGCATATGGAAGAGGCTTCTGAGTACGTGAAGCGTCTGGACGGCCGACTCGATGGACGACTGATCCTCGACTCGGAGATGGCGCCGCGCCTGCGACCGCTCTCCTAACGAGGTTTGCCGACGCAGCACCACCCGATGAGGTCGCGCTTTTGCGACGTTAGCCACCTGTCTCTGTAATGGCGACAAATGCGAACGCCCGTACGTCGGCAGTATCGTGATTGCCGCGGGCGGATCTTTATGCTCGGCGGCGATCTCGATCTGTGCGCTGGCACTGCGCGCGAGCAATTGACGAGTCGACTGCGACGTACGATCAACAGCTATCATCTTCGAGCGTTTGACCAACATCAATGCGCGGTGATCGCCACAGGCGCGGTGGTGGACTGAGCCCGCACTGCGCCGCCGACATTGCAGTGGGGTCGATGATGCCCGCGGTCTGCACACGGCAACGGCGCTGAGCTTGACGGCCGGTGGCGGCAACACTTGGTCCGTATCACGCATGCTCAGCATACGATGTGCGCAGGAGCTGCTCCTGTTTCAACCGCCGCTCGCAGATAGAGCTAGGCGGGAAGAGCGCATCCGTTCTTGCTTCTGAGAGCCGCAGGCTAGACAGGTGAATACAGCTCACGCATGCATGCAAAGTTCTCATTTGTCGAAGAGTTCTGCGACAACGCAGACTAGCCGCAAAATCAGAGCTTAACAGCGTTTTGGGAAGGATGCGTGCTTCAAGGAAGCCAAATCGCGTTCATTCGGGAAGCCCAGTCTGGCTGATGCAGACCTGGCCGAAAGATGAGTGGCAATTCTCGCCACAGATGAATCGATTTGCCCGCGGCATCGGTACCGCCCGACCGTGCTCGCGCCGCGAGGCGATATCCCCAACCTGCTGATCAGAAAAAGTCACGTGAGAAGCGCTCCAAAGCCGCCTTGGCGGTCTGCGGACGCCCAGAAGAGGAGGAAAAAGGGGATGAAGTTCAGGACGTTTCTCGGCGCGGTCGTTGTCCTAGCGCTCACCGGTGCTTCGGCGCCAGCGGCCGATAAAGATGCCGCCGACATTGCGGTCGAAGCAGCAAAGAAGCACGCGGGCACGACGATCAGCATTGTCTGGGAGGCCGGCCTCCAATCGCTCGACCCACTGAATTACTCGGGCCCCAAGTGGGAGAAGCTGACCGGCATCAAGGTGAAGGTTGTCGAAGTGCCCACCGACCAGATGTTCACCAAGATCATGCAGGATTTCAAATCGGGCGCCGGAGCCTACGACGCGCTGAACGTCATTCCGTCTTGGATGCCTGATCTTGCGCGCGCCGGCGCGCTCGAGCCTCTCGACAAGTACGTCGACAAGTTCAGCTATCGCGACGAGTTGCAGGACATCGCGGCCGCTTACCGCGACAACCAGATGCAGTATGACGGGAAGATTTTCGGCTTTCCGGACGACGGCGACGTGATGCTGCTTTACTACCGGAAAGACATCTTCGAGGATCCGAAGACGAAGGACGAATTCAAGGCCAAGTTCGGCTACGAACTCGCTCCGCCAAAGGACTGGAAACAGTTCGACCAGATCGGCCAGTTCATCACCGACAAGATGGCGCCCAAGGTTTACGGCGCCGGCTTCTTCCGCACCGCGCCCTATCCGCAATACATGTTCCAAGAGCGCTTCCGCATGGAGGGCGGCAAGTTCTTCAATGCGGACACCATGAAGGCGACGGTGAATGGCGACGTCGGCCTCAAGGTGTTCAAGGAAATGAAGGCGGAAAACAAGTTCATGCCGCCAGGCGTGGAGCAGTGGAATTTTGTCGACAACCTCGCGGCGTTCCTTCAGGGCACGACCGCGATGACGATCTCCTGGCCACCCTACGGTCGCTGGGCCGCGGGCTATGGCTCCGGCGAAGAGGCGTTGAAATGGGTGCCGAAATCGCAAGTCGCCGGCAAGGTCGGCTACGCGCTGACGCCTCTCGGCCGCCCCGAGCTCGGCGTCGGCTTCGACCTCTCGGTGTCGGCCACTAGCAAGAACAAGGAGGCCGCTTATCTCTTCATCCAGTGGCTGAACAGCAAGAAAACCAGCCTCGAACGCGTCCAGCTCCCCTATACGCTCCGCGATCCGTTCCGCCTGTCGCACTACGCGAGCGAGAAATATCGTGCGCTCTGGCCTGAGGCTCCTGCCTATCTCGATACGATCAAGACATCCGGCGAGAAGGGCCTGCTCGATCTGTCCCTGCTGCAGCAGGACAAGTACGACGAAGCGATGACCAAGGCGATCTCGAGCCTCTGGGCTGGCGAAGATGCCAAGGCCATCCTCGACCGCATGGCGCAACAATTCGACGCCATCACCGACAAGGTCGGCATCGACAATCAGAAGGCCGTCTACAAGGTCTGGGCGGCCAAGCCCGGCGCTTATCCCCAATAGCTGCCTTGGACACCGCACGGGAGGGCGTAGTCCTCTCGTGCTGTGCTGTTTCCTGGACTGATGATGACACTTTCCGCAAGTCTCAATGGTGCCGAACAACGTCGGCCTAGCCGCCTCGGGCGCATGCTCGAGGACCGCTTGCCCTATCTCATCGTCACGCCGGCCATTCTGATTCTTCTCCTGGTCGGCTTGTTTCCCCTGATCTATTCGCTGATCGTGAGCTTTCAGCGCATCACGATGACCGAGAACGACACGTCCTTCGTTGGCCTCTTGAACTATGCGGAGCTGTTCAGGGATGCTCGCCTCTGGGCCTCGCTCGGCCACACTGCCATCATCACCGCAATCGCCCTCCCCCTCGAGCTGCTGATCGGTTTCCTGATGGCGCAGCTCTTCATCGATCGCATGCCCGGACGGCAATTGTTCGTCGCGCTGCTGGTCCTGCCGACGGTGATCTCTCCGATCGTCGCTGGAGCGACCTGGCGCCTGATGTTCGACGTCCGCTTCGGTCCAATCGGTGAGATCCTGAGCTTCATCGCCGGCGAGCCCGTGCGAATCCTTTGGACGGTCAATCCCGCCTACGTCTATCCCGCGATCATCATCTGCGAGGTCTGGCAGTGGTCACCGTTCATGTTCCTGCTGCTGCTCGCAGCCTTGTCGAACGTCGACCAATCGCAGCTCGAGGCTGCGGAAATCGATGGCGCATCATACGTTCGCGTCCTTCGTGCGATCGTTCTGCCGGCGATCGCCCCCGTTGTCGCTGTTGCCTGCTTGATCCGGGGCCTCGACCTTGTCCGTATCTTCGACATCATCTGGGCTCTTACCGAAGGCGGCCCGGGCTCGATGACCGAGACCGTCTCGCTCTACACCTACGTCCAGGGCTTCTCGCAATTCGAGACCAGCTATACGGCCGCGATCTCGTTTTTGGTGATTGCGCTGCTCACCGTTATCACCACCCTGGTCCTCAAGCGCATGGAGCTTGCGCGATGAGGGTCGCCAGGCTCCCTGCGAGAAAAGCCCGCATCCTAGCGCTTCGCTATGTCGGCACCGGCGTCGTAACTCTGCTGTTTCTGTTTCCGGTCTACTGGCTGTTCATGATTTCGTTCAAGACGCCGGACGAAATCTATCATGTGCCGCCCTTATGGATTCCGGCACAGATCCAGTTCTCGAACTATTACGTGCTGTTCAAGGATGGTGACGTCCTTGCCATCCTGAACAGTCTGATCGTCGCCGGCGTCAGTTCCGGCATTGCGATCGTTCTTGGGACGCTCTGCGCCTACAGCCTCGCCCGGTTCGGCACCGGCGGCGAAAACCTCGCGATGTGGATCATTTCCCAACGCATGATCCCGCCGATCGCGGTCGTCTTCCCGATCTTCCTGATCTACGTCTATTTCGGTCTCGTCGACGGCTACTTCGGGCTAATCCTGCTCTACACGGCGTTCAATCTCCCTTACGTCATCTGGATGATGCGCGGCTACATTGTCGACGTTCCACTCGAACTCGAGGAAAGCGCGCTCGTCGACGGCCTGAACCGATGGGAAGTGATCTGGAAGGTCGTCTTTCCGATGGTCCGTCCGGGGCTCATGGCGACGTCGGTCTTCACCTTCGTCTTCGCCTGGAATGACTTCCTCTTCGCGCTGGTGCTCACGCGCACTGAAGTCATCACGTTTCCGGTCATGCTGACGCACTACTTCGGCGGACAATCAAATTTTTGGGCAAAGATCGCGGCGATGTCCGTCCTGGGAACGTTGCCGATCTTCGTCGCGGTCTCGGTGATGCAGCGCTATCTCGTGCGCGGCATTTCCTTGGGCGCAGTCAAGGGTTAGGGAGAGCGGAGTGGCCGACGTCAAGCTGTCCGGGGTGCACAAATACTATGGCAATGTGCACGCGGTTCGGGGTGTGGATCTTACCATCGCCGATGGCGAATTCGCAGTGCTGGTAGGGCCGTCGGGCTGCGGCAAGAGCACGCTCTTACGAACGATAGCCGGTCTTGAAGACCCGGACGGAGGAACCATCACAATCGGTGGCGCAGTGGTCAACGATCTGCGCCCGCGCGAGCGCAACATCGCGATGGTATTTCAAAATTACGCGCTCTACCCCTATTTGACCGTCAACGAGAACATCGCCTTCGGTCTGCGCGCGCGCAAGACTCCAGAGATCGAGATCAGGAAGCGGGTCAGCGAAGCCGCCGACATGCTCGGCATCGGAAATCTCCTTCAGCGCTATCCGCGTCAGCTCTCCGGCGGACAGCGTCAGCGGGTCGCCATCGGACGCGCCATCGTCCGCAAGGCGGACCTGTTCCTCTTCGACGAACCGCTCTCGAATCTCGACGCTCAATTGCGCGACGAGATGCGGACCGAGATCAAGCGTCTGCATCACGAGATCACGACGACGATGATCTACGTCACCCACGATCAGGTCGAGGCGATGACGCTCGCTGACCGTATCGTCCTGCTCCGTGATGGACTGATTGAACAGCAAGGGGCTCCGCTTGAACTGTTCGAGCAGCCCCGTACGGGCTTTGTGGCCGGCTTCCTCGGATCTCCGTCGATCAACCTCGTCCCGGCGACCCTCAAGACAAGCGGCGGCTGCGCCGCAGTTGTGTTTCAGTCCGGCGGTGCGCTGACGCTTCCGAATGCAAGAGCCAAATTGCTGACAGGTGCGGATGGCCAAGAAGTTCTGGTGGGCATTCGACCCCAGCACTTCAGCCGGGCTGGCGGCGGACCTCCGCGCGACGGGGTGGTCTCCTATTCGGCCGTCGTCGACCTCATTCAGCCGACGGGGACCCGTACATTCACCACCATCAAGATCGGCGGCGTCGATGCGGTCGCGGAGTTGCAGGCTCATGACGTCAGCAGCCATGGCGAGCGGATCAACCTCGCCATCGACCTCAATCGCGTGGTGCTGATCGATCCGACCAGCGGCCTGGTCATCTCGTAACGAGCGCCGGCAATCTGGAGAACGGGAGGAAAAAATGGCGTCGAGACTGTTTGCCACCGGAATTGGAGCTCCGGAGGGGCCGGTGTGCCTGCCCGATGGATCGATGTATGTGACCGAAATGTCCGCGTCGACCCTTTGCATCACACGGCTTGACTCTCGCGGCAATCGCAGGGTGATCCGGACGACTGGCGGGCGTCCGAACGGGTTGACGACTGATGGCCACGGCCGGATCTGGATCGCGGAAGCAGGCCTCCGGGCGCTGATCTGCATCGACGACGGCGGAAACGAGATCCGGCGCATGCAGGGCGAAGGTACGGACCGCTTTCTATTTCCGAACGATCTTTGCTTCGGCCCGAACGGACTGCTCTACCTGACCGACTCCGGCATGGCGGCCGAAGATTTCATCAACGGCCAGGCCTTCGTCGACGGCTATATGGACCTTGATTGGGACGGCCGTGTGTATGAGATCGATCCGGCGGCCATGAAGGTGCTACGCGTGCTCGATCGGAAGATCTGCTTCACCAACGGCATTGCTTTCGGCTCCGACAATCACCTCTATGCCAACGCGTCCTTCACCGGCGAGATCTACCGATATGACGTGCTCGGCGAAGCCTCGCCTAGACGCGAGGTCTTCGGCAACGTCCTGCAACCGGATGCCAATCCCGATTTCAAAGGTCCGGACGGGATGGCCTTCGGCACGGATGGCCGCCTCTATTGCACGGTCTACAACCAGAAGAACGTCACGGTGCTGGACCGACGGGGTGAAGTCGTCGACCGGCTGATCCTGGATGGGCCGCAGCCGACGAATTGTGCCTTCACGCTCGAGGGCAAGAAGCTACGCGTGACTGAAGTCGGCAAGGGGCAAGTCGAAGAGATCGATATGCCCTGCGAGGGCCTGCCGCTGCATCTGCCGAAGTTCGCCTAAGGGAGGGCCCCCCGCGCGTAGCGGTCCACGAACACGCCCGCGGCTTTGTACGCTAAGATCGGTCGTGTGGTGGATCGACGACATCAGGCGCAATCCCAAAGAGTACCGTTCGACGCAGCGGTCTCAAAAATTCAATTCGCCTTTACCGCAACGCTTGAGCGGTTCGACAGAAACACCATCCTGAGCCCATCTCAGACATTTGACAGGTTGGCATCTTCGCGGGAGAATTTTCGAGTGCGTCCGGCTCTGCGCAACAGCAACACCGCTAGGAAGTGAAAACATGATATGCAGAAACAACGGCCACCCTGCTCGCGCAAGGCGGCTCCGATCGGCCGCTGCTTTCAGTCTGGCGCTTGGCGCGCTCGTTGTGCTGCTGACCGGCGGGCCCTCGGTCGCCGGCGAGGCATTTCAGGACAGCTGCACAGGACTTGCCGATCGGACCATTCCGGCCACATTGATCGGGCTTCCCAGCGGGAACGCCGTCGTCGCCTCTGTAAGCTTCGTGCCCGCAGCAGCGCAGGCGAAGACGCCCGACTTCTGCAAGGTACTGGGCACCATCGCCCCGGTCGATCCGACGGCGCAGTTGATCAACTTCGAGCTCAATCTGCCGGCCGCCTGGAATGGCAAGCTGGTGCAATATGGAGGCGGCGGCTACAATGGCAGCCTAATCACCGGTCTGGCGCCCCTCCGCGATGCTGCACCCGACGATATCCTGCCGCTTGCGCGTGGCTATGTGACGGTCGGCACCGATTCCGGCCATCAGTCTTCTAGCTTTCCTCGCGACTCGATCGGCAAGTTCGGGCTCAACGACGAAATGCTGACCAATTATGCTTATGCATCCTACAAGAAGGTGCGAGACGTCGCCGTGGTGCTGAGCGAAGTGCTTTATCGCAGGCGGCCGGTGAGGATCTACTATTTCGGCGGCTCCGAGGGCGGCCGCGAAGGACTCACCATGGCTCAGCGCTTTCCGGTCGACTATGACGGCGTCGTCAGCGTCGTGCCGGTAGTGCAGCTGTCTATGCTGTTCCAGTCCTACATCCCGAACGTGCTGCCGCAGCTCGACGGCGGCTGGCTCAATCCGGTAAAGACCGAGATGATGGCAAAGTTCGTGATGGAGACTTGCGACGAGCTCGATGGCCTGCGCGATGGTGTCGTCAGCAATGCATTCGCCTGCCAGCCCAAGGTGAACCTCGCCGCATTGCGCTGCCCTGGTGGAACTGATACGGGTGACAACTGCCTGTCGGACCCGCAGATCGCCTCCATCCAGGCGATTCATACGCCGCATCCCTTCCCGTTCGCGATGGCGAATGGCGTCATCGCCTATCCGCAATGGCTCTATGGTAACGAGACGACACCCGACCCCGACCGATCGACCATGGCGCGCTGGGTTGTCGGCACGGCCCCGCCAACCGAGCCACTTGATGTGACCACGGCTTCGCAACACTGGATCTACGGCGCGAACGCCGTGCGCTTCATGATCGCGCGTGACGACAAGTTCGATGTGCTGAGATATCGTCCGGAAGATTTTCGTACCCGCGTCGAGGAAATCTCGAAGCTGCTCGATTCCACCAATCCCGATCTGTCGGCATTCTTCGCCCACGGCGGCAAGCTGATCATGCGAGAGAATTTAGCCGACCTCGCGCAGAGCCCGCTCGCCGGTATCAACTATTTCCAGTCAGTCGTGGCCAAACTCGGTCAGACCACAGTCGATGCGTCTGCGCGCCTCTATCTTTCGCCTGGCTCGACCCACACCGGCAACGGCGCGACCGTACCGGACGGCACCGCGATCCCGACCATGGTCGATTTGCTCGACCCGCTCGACCACTGGGCCACCGACGGCATCGCGCCGGCCGACGCGCTGATCCAGACGGTGAAGGAAACCACGCCGCCCTTTGCTCTGAAGGCGTCCCGTCCGATGTGCCGCTACCCCAACTACCCACATTATGTCGGGGGCAATAGGAGCGTGGCAGAAAGTTACGACTGCAGAGAAACCGCACCGTGAGAAGCAGCAGGGCCGACCGAGAAGCCTCCGGAGGCGTCCCGCCGATACATCAAAGAAAGCCGATCGATAGCCAGGGTACGGCTGCGACGATCAGTGTGCCGATCAAGAGCGCGATCATGTAGCCCACGATCGGCTTCATGCCCTCGTCCGGATTGATGCGGCTGATGGCGCAAGCCGCGTAGTAGCCGACGCCGAACGGTGGCGCGAACAGGCCGATGCCCATGGCCAGAACGACCACCATTGCATAGTGGACATCGTGCACCCCGACCTGCCGCGCGATGGGGAACAGGAGCGGGCCAAACAGGACGATGGCCGGGATCCCTTCCAGGACGCTGCCCAGGATCACGAAGGTCACGATCGTCACCGCCAGGAACACGGGGACTCCGCCAGGAAGGCTGGTCATGAACTTTGCAAGAGAGGCAGAAAATCCCGACTGGGTCAGCGCCCAGGCCATGCCCGTCGCCGCGCCAATGATGAGCAGGATCGCGCCCGACAGCGAGGCCGTCTCGACCAGCATCGGATAGATGCGGCGCCAGTCGAACTGCCGATAGATGAAGAGACCCGCACAGGCCGAGTACAGGATCCCGATGGTCGAGACCTCCGTTGCCGTCGCAACGCCTTCGACGACGGCAGTCCGGATCACGAATGGCAGCGCGATGGCCGGTATCGCGATCACAAAGGCGCGGCCGATCTGCCGCCCCGTCGCCCGTTTGACGTGAGACAAGTCCTCGCGGCGGTATCGCCACCACACCACGGCCGCGAGCATGACCGCGAGCACCACGCCCGGGAGCAACCCGCCGGTGAACAACGCCGAGATCGACACACCGGTCACCGAGCCGATCGTGATCAGAACGAGCGACGGAGGAATCGTCTCGGTCTGCGCCCCCGTCGCGGCCAGGAGCGCAACGAGATCACCCGGCTTGGCCCCACGCTGCCGCATCTCGGGAAACAGGACCGGCGCAACAGCGGCCATGTCCGCCGCCTTGGAGCCGGAGATGCCTGAGACCAGATACATCGCCCCGACCAGCACGTAGTGCAGCCCGCCACGCACGTGGCCCAAAAGGCTTGCCAGGAAGCTGACCATGGCGCGCGCCATGCCCGTCATCTCGATCAGAAGGCCGAGAAAGACGAAGAGAGGCACGGCGAGCAGGATCAGGTGGCTCATTCCCTCATCCATTCGTCCGATCATCACCACGTCGGGCGTATTGGTCGTTAGGGCGAGATAGCCCACGGTGGCGAGGCCGAACGCAAACGCGATCGGCACGGCCGCAAAGACCATCGCGCCGACGACGAAGACGAAGAAGATCAGAAGGTTCAGATTGCCGAGCGGCTTCAAAACTGGGGCCAGTAGAGCGAACGTCGCGATGACGCCCGCGACGATTGCCAGGGAGGCCAGCAAGCTTCGCGGGCTCGCGATGCGAATGAGCCGGAGGACGGCTGCGATCAGCATCAGCCCGATCCCGATCGGCAGCGCGGCAGCACGCCAGGTGTTGACGATCTCCAGCGCCGGGGTCGTGACGAATGCCTCGTCGGCGGCGAATTCATAGGCCGGCCAAACGACAAGCACGAGAAACGCCAGCGATGCCGCTGCTGCCACGACGTCCAGGAACGCGCGGAGTTCCGCACTGAGAACGCCGACAATGGCGGTCATGCGCATATGCTCACCGCGCTGGAACGCAATCACGGATCCGAGCATGGCAAGCCAGAGAAAGAGAATGCTGGCGAGCTCGTCGGACCAGACGATCGGCGAGCGGAACACGTATCTGCCCACAATGCCCGCGGACAGGACCGCGATCTCCGCCAGCACGAGCAATGCCGCCGGGACTGCGACGACGTGGCCCAGTAATGTGTTGGCCCGCACCACCCATCTGCGCGGGGTCGCTTGAGACGTACCGGCCGCCATCCCGGCATCGACATGCGGCGTATGGCTCACGCTGGTCATGATAGCTGGCCCGCGGCTTTTTCAAGGTGAGACCATGCCTCCTCGCCAAACTTGCCCTTCCAGTCGGCGTAAAAGCTGGTCTTAGACAGCGCCTGGCGAAAAGCGGCACGATCGACGTCGATGAACTTGAGCCCTTTGGCCGACAGATCGGCGCGCAGGGACTGGCTGAGTTTTGCGATGTCTGCCCGCTGATCGACCGCGGAGCGATCGAGCTCGCGCGTCACGATCTCCTGCAGGTCCTTGGGCAGGCGCTCAAAGGCGCGCTTGTTACCCAGGACCCAGTAACCGTCCCAGACGTGCCCGGTCAGGCTGCACGTGCTTTGCACTTCATAAAGACGCGCGGTCGCGATGATCGGCAACGGATTCTCCTGGCCGTCGACGACCTTGGTCTGCAGCGCGGAATAGACCTCGTTGAAGTTGATCGGCGTCGGCCCGGCTCCGAGCGCCTTGAACAGCGAGGTCAGTAATGGCGCGGGCGGCACGCGGATCTGGAAGTTCTTGAGATCATCCGGCGTTCGCACCTCGCGGCCGGACGAGGTCACCTGACGGAAGCCGTTGTCCCAGGCCTTCGACACCGCCATGATCGGCGTCTTGGCGATCTGCGCCCGGATGTAGGTGCCGAGGTCGCCGTCCATCGCCTTCCATACGCTGTCGTAGTCGGCGAATGCGAAGCCGGTGTTCACGATGCCCGCACTTGGGACCAGGGTGGCAAGGATCGAAGACGATTGGTTGAAGAACTCGACGCCGCCGCTGCGAACCTGGGTCAAAAGCTCGGTGTCGGAGCCGAGCTGGTTGGCCGGGAAAAGCCTGATCTCCAGGCGGCCGCTTGTCGCTTCGCGAATGCGGTCGATGGCCTCCTGGGCTCGGACATTCACCGGATGCGTCGGATCCTGTCCGGTCGCGAACTTGTACACGAACTCGGCGGCAGACACCGGACGGGTCAGAATCCCGCAGAGAGGTACAGTCGTGGCCGCCATCAACAGCGAACGGCGGCTGATGCTTCCGGGCTTAGATGTCATGTTTTCCTCCTGGTCCTTCATTGACGTTGCTGCCCGCTGCATCAGCGCACGCTGGCGTGCAGCTTTCCGGTTTTTTTGCTTGCCGGCTCTCGACCACCGGCATTTGAGCAGGAGCGATCACTCGCCGCCGCAACACGCGACGGGCGTAGCTCCTCACCTGGGCTTGGCTCGATTGGCGCTTAGCGAAGCCACTGCTTGATCTGCCGTGCGACCTCTGCGGTGGAAATCCCGTAGCGGTCGTGCAGGGTTGGAAGGGCGCCGGCGTCAAGAAACTCGTCCGGCAATGCGATCTGGCGGAAGGGCGGATGGACGCCGGAACGCATCAGAAGTGCGGCAACCGCCTCGCCGAGACCACCAATCGTTGTGTGGTTCTCGGCAACGACGACAAGGCGGCCCGACTTGCCGGCTTCACGCAAGATCGTCTCAGTATCGAGCGGCTTGATGGTTGGAACATGCAGCACTGAAATATCGATGCTGTCGTCCTTCAAGGTTTGCGCGGCCTCAAGCGCACGCATGGTCATGATGCCGGAGGAAATGACCAGGGCGTCCTTCCCGTCACGGATCAGCTTGGCCTTGCCGAGCTCGAATTTGTAGTCATATTCGTCCAGCACGACCGGCACCTGACCGCGCAGCAGGCGCATGTAGACCGGCCCGTGATGCGCCGCGATCGCAGGGACTAGTTGCTCGATCTCATGGGCATCGCAGGGATCGATGACCGTCATGTTCGGCATGGCACGAAACAGCGCGAGGTCCTCCGCGGCCTGATGACTCGGGCCGTAGCCCGAGGTCAGGCCTGGCAGCGCGCAGACGATCTTCACGTTGCGGTCTTCCTCCGCGATCGTCTGGTGTATGAAGTCGTATGCCCGCCGCGATGCGAACACGGCGTAAGTGGTCGCGAAAGGCATGAAGCCTTCGGCGGCAAGGCCGGAGGCGGCGCCGAACAGAAGCTGCTCGGCCATGCCCATCTGGTAATAGCGGTCCGGAAATTCCTTCGCAAAGATGTGCATGTCGGTGTACTTGCCGAGATCGGCCGTCATGCCGACCACATCGGGACGGCTGCGCGCGAGCTCGACGAGCGCGTGTCCAAAGGGCGCCGGCTTCGTCTTCTGTCCTTCGGCCGCGATCGAGGCGATCATCGCTGAGGTGGTCAGGCGCGGCTTGCCCGGCGGCGGTGCTGATCGGACGGTCTTCATGCCTGCCTCCCGGCTTCCAGCGCGGCAAGCGCGAGCTGCCATTCGTGCTGCTCGACGCGGATGAAATGGCTCTTCTCGCGCTGCTCGAGGAAGGGAACACCCTTCCCCATCAGCGTGTCGGCGACGATCATCCGCGGCTTGGGCTCGGGATGAGACTTGGCGGCGTCGAAGGCGGCAACCACGGCAACGAGATCGTTGCCGTTGACGCGCTGCACGAACCAGCCGAAGGCCTGAAGCTTGTCCACCAGCGGCTCGAATGCCATCACCTGCGTGGAAGGGCCGTCCGCCTGCTGATTGTTGACGTCGACAATGCCGATCACATTGTCGAGCTTGTAGTGACCCGCCGACTGGATGGCCTCCCAGACCGAGCCTTCGTCAAGCTCGCCATCGGAAAATAAGGTGTACACCCGCGCCCCGGATTTCTTGCGCTTGAGGCCGAGGCCCATGCCGACGGCGATGCTGAGTCCGAGGCCGAGCGAGCCACCCGACATCTCCATTCCGGGTGTGTAGGAGGCCATGCCCGACATCGGCAGGCGGCTCTCGTCGCTGCCATAGGTTTCGAGTTCTTCCTCGGGGACAATCCCCGCCTCGATCAAGGCCGCGTAGAGCGCGATGGCATAATGCCCGTTGGAGAGCAAAAAGCGGTCGCGCTCCTCCCAAGAGGGATCTTCGGGCCGGTAGCTCATCGCATGAAAATAGGCCACGGCGAGAACGTCGGAGATGTCCAGCGCCTGTGCGATATAGCCCTGGCCCTGGACCTCACCCATGCGCAGGGCATTGCGGCGAATGTTGTAGGCGCGATCCGCCAGCTTGGGCGTGTTCGTAAGCGCGTTGGTCGAGGTTTCCATCGATCTGGACCTTGTCTTGCTGGCTCAGTGGATGAGCATGCCGCCGTTGACGTCGATCACGGCGCCGGTCACGTAAGCGGAGAGATCCGAGGCGAGGAAGGTGTAGATGCCGGCGACGTCTTCCGCCGTGCCGAGACGATTGAGCGGAATGCCTTCCAGGATCTTCGCCCTCATCTCGTCGGTCAGCTTGCCCGCAGTGATATCGGTGCCGATCAGGCCGGGCGTGACGCAATTGACGCGGATTCCGTCCAGGCCGAACTCACGGGCCATCGCCTTGGCGAGACCAAGCACGCCGGCCTTCGCGGCCGAATAGTGCGGGCCGCCAAAAATTCCACCGCCGCGCTGGGCCGAGACCGACGACATGCATGCGATCGATCCGGACTTCCGTGCGCGCATGTGCGGGATCACGGCCTGGGAGAGGAACAGAACCCCCTTCAGATTGACATCCTGGATGCGATCCCAATCGGCCGCCGAAATCTCCAGGAACTTCACTGGCTGGGTAATGCCGGCATTGTTGATCAAAACGTCGATGTCGCCAAAGGATTCGATCACGCGGGCGACCGCCTGCTCGCAGGACGGTTTGTTGGCGACGTCGCACCCTAGTCCGATATGGGAGTTTCCGAGCGATGCCGCAGCATCGGCCGCGGCGCTGGCGTCAATATCCAGAATCGCGACCCGAGCGCCCTCGGCGGCGAACCGCCGGGCGGTGGCAAGCCCGATCCCGCGCGGCGAGGCCGCGCCCGAAATGATGGCCGTCTTACCGCTGAGCAGCATCAGTTCCTCCCGCAAGTTGTTCTTCCTTGGCGCTTAGGAATGACCCGCCGACGGCCAGCGGACAAACGCGCAGTTGTCACGGATCGATGAATCTGGTTCACTTATGGGATGCTATCGAATATCCCCATATCGGCAATTCGTGCCTTTGAAGCCGCTGCCCGCACCGGATCGTTTCGCGATGCGGCGAATGAGCTTCACCTGACACCAAGTGCCGTCAGTCATGCCATCCGTAAGCTGGAGGGCACGCTTCGGACCGTTTTGTTCGAACGCAGCGCGCGGTCCGTGCGG
This sequence comes from Bradyrhizobium sp. CCBAU 11386, assembly GCF_028128955.1. Classification (NCBI taxonomy): domain Bacteria; kingdom Pseudomonadati; phylum Pseudomonadota; class Alphaproteobacteria; order Hyphomicrobiales; family Nitrobacteraceae; genus Bradyrhizobium; species Bradyrhizobium sp. CCBAU 11386. The sequence continues at coordinate 2,544 of NZ_LBKA01000225.1, read as the reverse complement.
CTCACGCCGGCCGGCGAGAACCTGATGCGTCACACGGGAGCGGCATTCGATCAGCTCCGCCGTGGCCTCGAGGAAGTTGCCGCGCGCGGACCACAATTGGTGCGCGTCCATTCCGCGCCCAGCTTTGCCGCGCAATGGCTGGCCCCACGGCTTGCACAGTTTCTCGCGGCTTACCCGAAGCTCGAGGTTCGGCTGGCTGCGAGCACCGACTATGCGCGCTTCACCAACGATGATTTCGATATCGACATCGTCTACGGTCTGCCGCGCGCGGAAGGTGTCGAAATTGTCCCTCTGCCGGAGGAGACGGTCACGCCGCTCTGCTCGCCCTCGCTCGCAAAATCGATCAGGAAGCCTGCCGATCTCCTCGATCAGACGCTCATCCGCTCCGATGTGAAGCGGGTGCAGTGGCATCAATGGTTCACCGCGAATGGGTTGGAAGCACCTGCGCTTCACGGCATGAGATTCGACCGGAGCTTTCTTGCGATTGCGACGGCTGCGGAGGGATTGGGCGTGGCCTTGGAATCAACCCTTCTGGCCGAACGCGAACTGGCGAGCGGGCGCTTGGTAGCTCCATTGGCGGGACGGGCCAACGATATCCGCTACGTCGGTCACCGCCTGATCTACCCGCGCGCCAGCCGACAGCGATCGGCCGTGCGAGCGTTTGCAGATTGGCTCGTGGCGCAACTTGAGGGGCAAAACACGCGCTCCTCAGAGTGACTGCAACCATGGCCCTCCTCTTGGCTTAAGCACAGCCGAAGAGCCAATTTTAATAGGGATACATCCAATAAGTCGCGGTGGAATCGTCGGGCATCGATCGCAAGGTCGGGGTCCGCTGCGGGGGTTTAAGATGCGTCGAAGAAGAGATGATCCGGCCTATATCATCGAGAACCGCGCGGCTGGTTGAGTACGTGCTGTGATTTAGAGCAAACATTTCGCTCCCCACCGCAGAAACATCAATCGTTTCGATCCCGGGCACGAGAGTCGGCCCACTCTTGGATACGAACCCCATTCGCGAGGTGGATTGCGCCTTCTTCATGGAGGCGAGCAAGGCGAGATCCGTTGAGGAGGCGTATAGGGTGACCGCGCCTGCTGCTGATTTGATCTGGTTAGCTCTTTCCAGATAGAGGTCGCGATCAACATCCGGCGCCGCAAAAATCAGCTCGGTAATGCCTAGCGTCGTCTGGCTCAGCGCGGCTTGCTGCAAAGCTCCCAATACCACCTCGCTGCCCAAGCTGTGTGCGATCACGATAATCCTCGAAACTTTCGCTTCCTTCTTGATGAGCTGAAGGAGATCGAACAAGCCGTCCGGCGCATAGAGTGCGCTTTCGCGATCGTAGTCATAATCGAGCAGCCCGCCCTTGGACGGCCAGGAATACATCATGACGCGACCTTTGTAGTTCGCATCGAAAGCAATTTGCGCTGCCTTGAATGCAGCGTCGGAAAAACCGACGTTGTAGCCATGCACAAAGAGCATCATGCTGTCGGCGGGATTTGCGATAGCGGAAGCGAACTCTTCGCGAGAGAGACGATATAGCTTCTGGATTCGGAAATGCTTTCTGTCGTCTTCCGCCTCCTTGCGTAGCCCAAACCAGCTCGTCTTCGGCGTCTCCACTTCGCCCATCTTGTGAACGACGGGAATACTGACGGTCACGTAGCCAAAAGTGTTGGTGGCAGAACGAGCATAGGAGATCTGGCTCAATTCGAGACCAGGCCCGCCCATCACCACGCGATTCGTGGCGAAGTAGACCGGCACCAGACCCTTGATAGCCGACTTGTTGACAACCACATCGGCACCGGTGGTGCTCTTGTCAGGAGGCGCCTCCTGGCTCGCCTCACCGGTTGTCGGTCGCCATGGCCGATAGCCATGATAGTGACGGACATAATGGTAATACCCAGGGCCATAGCGATAGCCGAATCTCTTGAACACGCTGCCATGTTTCTGCGGCGCTTTGTGGACATGCGGCTTGGCAGGCTGTGAGACCGGACCTTGGTGGGCGCAACCGGTGGCGAGCGCGCAGAACAGGATAACGAGCCCTGTCCGAACGTGCTGAAACGCGTGGCGGAGCCGATGTAACCGGTTCGACGGGTGGGTTGGCAGGGCGAGCATGACCATGGATCCGTCACCTACTTCGCTAGCATCTGGGAAAGATTGACAGTCGCGCCCAGCCATCCGCGGTACCTGTCGACGGCAGGTCCGCTGGTGAGCTTGTAGGTGAAACGAGCCTGCGCCCCGCCGCCGTTTATCGCGCAAGCAATATTGCCGGCACCATTGGCGGTCTCCACGTGCCAGGAGCACCCCGTGATTCGGTACCCAGGTTCAGCCGCGAAGGTCTCAGCGTAATCAGCCGAGTGCTCCGCAAATACGACAGGGTGATCGTCCTTGGTCTTGTCCACCGTAAACGACCGCTCGATCTGCTTTGGCTCGACGAGTTGCGATACCGGAACGTTCACGATCAGTCGTCGGTCCTCCGGCAGAAGAGTGTGGATCGCTCCGGCAAGAATTTCGGGAATTTTCACGCCGGCATTGGCTTGCGTCTGCACATG
>NZ_LBKA01000224.1:0-66027 GCF_028128955.1 Bradyrhizobium sp. CCBAU 11386 | reverse complement strand
TGTGTGATTGGCGCGAGCCGGGCTTACCCGTCGATCTTCGCCGGCCGCAGCTCGACCGATTCGCCGCAACCGCAGGCGGAGACCTGGTTGGGGTTGTTGAAGACGAACTGGGCCTGCATCTTGTCGGCCTTGTAGTCCATCTCGGTGCCGAGCAGGAACAGCACGGCCTTGGGATCGACCAGGATCTTGACGCCCTTGTCCTCGACGACCTCGTCGGTCGGGCGGACATCATGGGCATACTCGACGGTGTAGGACTGGCCGGCACAGCCGCCGTTCTTCACACCGACGCGCAGGCCGACGATCTCGGAATCGGCGCGCTGGGTCAGCTCGCTGATGCGCTGGGCGGCGGCATCCGTCAGCCGCATCACCTGCGGGCGCGGCCGCCGCGGCTTCGGAGTGGAGGATGCTGGTGTTGCCTGTGTCATATCAGTGATGTGGTCCGTTGCGGAGCAAATTCAATGCCAGGAATGAAAAGCAGAACGTACGCGTCACCACATGTTGAGCACGAGGCGGGCCTCGTCGCTCATGCGCTCGGGCGACCACGGCGGCTCCCAGACGACCTTGACGTCAACCACGCCGACGCCGGGGACGCTGGCGACCGCGTTTTCGACCATGGTCGGCAGCTCGCCGGCGGCCGGGCAGTTCGGCGTCGTCAGCGTCATCTGCACGTCGACGGAACGGTCGTCCTTGATCTCGACCTTGTAGATCAGGCCGAGCTCGTAGATGTCGGCCGGAATCTCCGGATCGAACACGGTCTTGAGGCCGGCGATGATCTCGGTGGTGAGACGCTCGGTCTCCTCCGGCGGCAGCGCCGACCGGGTTTCCATGGGACTAACTTTGACGTCGGCCGTGTCACTCATGCGAACAAATCCCGCGCCTTCAACAGCGCCTGTGCCAGATGATCGACTTCTTCCCGCGTATTATACATGCCGAACGAGGCCCGGCATGTGGCCGTCACGTTGAACCGCTCTAAAAGCGGCATCACACAATGGGTGCCGGCGCGCACCGCGATGCCCTGGCGGTCGATCACGGTGGCGACGTCGTGGGCGTGCGCGCCCTTGAGCTCGAAGGAGATCACCGGGCCCTTGCCGCGCGCCGTGCCGATCAGCCGCAGCGAGTTGATCTCGCGCAGCTTCTCCTGGGCGTAGGTGACGAGGTCGTGCTCGTGCGCGGCGATGCGTTCCTTGCCGATCGAGTTGACGTAGTCGATGGCGGCGCCAAGGCCGACGGCCTCGACGATCGCGGGTGTGCCGGCCTCGAACTTGTGCGGGGGATCGCCATAGGTGACGACATCGCGCGAGACCTCGCGGATCATCTCGCCGCCGCCGTTATAGGGGCGCATCGCGACGAGGTGGTCGTACTTGGCCCAGAGCACGCCGATGCCGGTCGGGCCGTAGACCTTGTGGCCGGTGAAGACGTAGAAGTCGCAGCCGAGATCCTGGACATCGACCGGCAGATGCACCGCGCCCTGGCTACCGTCGACCAGCACGGGAATGCCGCGGGCGTGGGCGATCTTCACGACGTCCTTGATCGGGACGATGGTGCCGAGCGCGTTCGACATCTGCGTGATCGCGACCAGCTTGGTCTTCGCGGTCAGGAGCTTCTCGAACTCGTCGATGAGGAAATTGCCCTCGTCGTCGACCGGCGCCCATTTGATCACGGCCCCCTGGCGTTCCCTGAGGAAATGCCAGGGCACGATGTTGGAGTGGTGCTCCATGATCGAGATGACGATCTCGTCGCCCTCTTTGATGTTCGGCCCGCCCCAGGAGGAGGCGACGAGGTTGATGGCCTCCGTCGCGTTGCGGGTGAAGATCACTTCCTCAGGTCGGGGCGCGTTGATGAACTGCGCGACCCTGATGCGGCCGCCTTCATAGGCTTCGGTCGCGGCGTTGGCGAGGTAATGCAGGCCGCGATGCACGTTGGCGTATTCGCTCGTATAGGCGTGCGTCATGCGGTCGAGCACGACCTGCGGCTTCTGCGCCGAGGCGGCGTTGTCGAGATAGACCAGCGGCTTGCCGTAGACCTGCATGGCCAGCGCCGGGAAATCCTGGCGGACGCGTGCGACGTCGTAGGCGCCGTTCTTGACTGCCGGATGCGTGCTCATGACCGCCCCTCCAGCCAGCGCTCGGCGATGCCGATCACATGCTCGCGCAGGCCGTCATCGGCGATCTGCTCGATCGCCTCGCCCACGAAGGCCTGGATCAGCAGCGCCTGGGCCTGCTTCTCGGGCAGGCCGCGCGCCTTCAGATAGAACAACAGGCTGTCGTCGAGCGCGCCGGCAGTGGCGCCGTGGCCGCAGGAGACGTCGTCGGCGAAGATCTCCAGCTCGGGCTTGTTGTCGGCCTCGGCTTCGTCCGAGAGCAACAGCGCGCGGGTCATCATCTTGCCGTCGGTCTTCTGCGCGTCGGGACGGACGATGATGCGGCCCTGGAACACCGAATGGGCGCGATCGTCGACCACCGCACGGAAGATCTCACGGCTGACGCAGTTCGGCACGGCATGGTCGACCACCAGCGTGGTGTCGCCATGCTCGGTCTTCTTCAACAGGTTCACGCCGTTGATCGCGAGATCGCTGCCCTCGCCCGCCAGCGTGATGAAGCCCTGAAGGCGGCTGACGGCCGCGCCGCTGGTCAAGTTGAAGAAGTTGACCTTGGTGTTGGCGCCGACGGTGACGAATTGCGAGGTGACGTTCACCGCGTCAGGCGCATCGTCCATCAGGCGGATATGCGCGACATCGGCGTTGTCGCCGATCGTCACGATCACAGCGTCACTGACCTGGTAGGCCTTGGCGCCGGCCGCCACGAAGCTTTCGATGATGGTGGCGCGAGCGCCGTTCCCGACTGCGACCTGCGAGCGGGTGAAGGCCGAAGCCGATGCAGCAATCGCGACGTGGATGATCTGGATCGGCGCAGACAGTTGCGCGCCATCGGCAATCGACAGCACGAGGCCATCGGTCGCCATCGCCGCGTTCAGCGCGATCACGGCGTCGGTGGACGCCGTCTTCAGGAGAGCGGCATCCTTCTCCAGCGTCTCCCGGAGCGTCTTGAGGCCCACGTCGGAGACGAGCGCCTTGACGTCCGAAAGATCCGCCGCGAACACGCCATCGACCAGCACCAGCTTGCGGGCGCCAGCGATCGCATGCGCCTTCACGGCGTCCGCGGCGCGTTTCAGCGCGGCCGCATCGGGCGCGGCGGCCAACGGCAGCACCTCGCCGACCAGCGCGCGCAGATCGGTGTATTTCCATTCCTCGATCCGGCGGTGCGGCAGGCCGAGACGCTCATAGGTCTCGAACGCCTCGCGACGCGCCGCAATGACCGCCGGCGAACCCGGCAAGCGGCCTTCGGCGCTGGCGAAGAGATCGCTCACCGCGCGGCCGCTTCCGGTCTTTGCCAAAGCAACGTTCATCCCAAATAATCCTTACGCGGCCTCGAACTGGGTGTAACCGGACGCTTCCAGCTCCAGCGCCAGCTCCTTGCCGCCGCTCTTCACGACACGGCCCTGCGACATCACGTGCACGACGTCCGGCACGATGTAGTTGAGGAGCCGCTGATAATGGGTGATCACGACCATCGCGCGCTTCGGCGAACGCAGTGCGTTGACGCCGTCGGCCGCGATCCGCAGCGCGTCGATGTCGAGGCCGGAATCCATCTCGTCGAGGATGCACAGGCTCGGCTCGAACAGCGCCATCTGGAGCACCTCGTTGCGCTTCTTCTCGCCGCCGGAGAAGCCGACGTTGACGCCGCGCTTGAGCATGTCCTGCGGGATGTTCAGCGACTTCGAGACCTCGCGGACCTTCTTCAGGAAGTCGGGGGTCGAATACTCATCCTCGCCGCGCGCCTTGCGCTGCGCGTTCAGCGCGGTGCGCAGGAAATTCATGGTGGCGACGCCGGGGATTTCCACCGGATACTGGAACGCCAGGAACACGCCCTTGGCGGCGCGCTCTTCGGGGGCCATCTCCAGGAGGTCCTCGCCCCTGAACAGGATCTGGCCGTCGGTGACCTCATAGCCGGGCTTGCCGGCGATGACGTGCGAGAGCGTCGACTTGCCGGAGCCGTTCGGCCCCATGATCGCGTGCACCTCGCCTTCGTTCACGGTCAGCGTCAGCCCGTGGAGGATCTCACGCTCCTCGACACGAACCTTGAGGTCTTTCACTTCAAGCAAAGCCATTTTGGTGTCCAGTCTATTCAAATGATGCATGGAGCGCCGAGGCGCACCGCGAGGGTCGGTGTTAGCCGACCGACCCTTCAAGCGAGATCGAGATCAGCTTCTGCGCTTCCACCGCGAACTCCATCGGGAGCTGCTGGAGCACGTCCTTGACGAAGCCGTTGACGACGAGGCCGACGGCCTCTTCCTGCGAAAGACCGCGCTGGATGCAGTAGAACAGCACGTCCTCGGAGATCTTCGAGGTCGTCGCCTCGTGCTCGAACGTCGCCGAGGAGTTCTTGGCCTCAATGTACGGCACGGTGTGCGCGCCGCATTTGTCGCCGATCAGCAGCGAGTCGCAGGCGGTGAAGTTGCGCGCGCCGGTCGCCTTGCGATGCGCCGTCACGAGCCCGCGATAGGTGTTCTGCGACTTGCCGGCTGCGATGCCCTTGGAGATGATCCGGCTCGACGTGTTCTTGCCGAGATGGATCATCTTGGTGCCCGAGTCGACCTGCTGGAATCCGTTCGAGATCGCGATCGAATAGAATTCGCCGCTCGAGTTATCGCCGCGCAGGATGCAGCTCGGATACTTCCAGGTGATCGCGGAGCCGGTCTCGACCTGGGTCCAGGAGATCTTCGAGCGGTCGCCGCGGCAGTCGCCACGCTTGGTGACGAAATTGTAGATGCCGCCCTTGCCTTCCGAGTTGCCGGGATACCAGTTCTGCACCGTCGAATATTTGATCTCGGCGTCGTCATGCGCGACGAGCTCGACCACGGCGGCGTGCAGCTGGTTCTCGTCGCGCTGCGGCGCGGTGCAGCCCTCGAGATAGCTGACGTAGGAGCCCTTGTCCGCGATGATCAGCGTGCGCTCGAACTGGCCGGTGTTGCGCTCGTTGATGCGGAAATAGGTCGACAGCTCCATCGGGCAGCGTACGCCCGGCGGTACGTAGACGAACGAGCCGTCGGAGAACACCGCCGAGTTCAGCGTCGCGTAGAAATTGTCCGAGGTCGGAACCACCGAGCCGAGATACTTCTGCACCAGTTCGGGATGCTCGCGGATCGCCTCCGAGATCGGCATGAAGATCACGCCGGCCTTCTTCAGCTCCGCCTTGAAGGTGGTGGCGACCGAGACCGAGTCGAACACCGCGTCGACCGCGATCTTGCGGCGGGCCGGGTCTTCCTCGCCCACCTTGGGCTCGACGCCTTCGAGCATGGCGACTTCCCGCAGGGGAATGCCGAGCTTCTCGTAGGTCTTCAGGATCTCCGGATCGATCTCGTCGAGCGAGGTGATCGACTTCTTCGGCTTCGGCGCCGAATAGTAATAGAGGTCCTGGAAGTCGATCTTGGGATAGTCGACGCGGGCCCAGGTCGGCTCGGTCATGGTCAGCCAGCGCCGATAGGCTTCGAGCCGCCACTGGAGCATCCAGGCAGGTTCGTTCTTCTTTTCGGAGATGAACTTGACGGTCTCTTCCGACAGCCCCTTGGGGGCCTTGTCGGACTCGATCAGGGTCTCAAACCCATAACGATACTGATCGACGTCGATGCGCTTCACGCGCTCGACCGTCTCTTGCACGGCTGGCATTCTATCCTCCGCTCGCGGTTTCAAGGACCGCGGTGGATCAAACTTGGACGAGTATTACGATGTTTTCTGGCCGAAAGCACGTGCTTAGAACCGTTCAAGCCGTGTTTCGTCGCTTACTCTCTAAGTAGGGTATTACCGAGCTTTCGCCAAGCCTCTAACGCCCTATTGATGTCGTCCGGTTCCGTAGACCAGCCCAGACTGAGGCGCACCGCTCCCTGGGCGACCGTCGGGTCGAATCCCATGGCGGACAGCACGTGGGACAGTTGGACCTTGCCTGAAGAACACGCCGAGCCGGAGGAAACAGCGATGCCCTCGAGGTCGAAGCCGATCACCGCGGTCTCGGCCTTCAGGCCGGGTGCCGTGAACAGGATGGTATTTGGCAACCGCCCGGTGTTGTCCGAGAAGATCGTCGCTCCTGCGATTGCCCGGATGCCATTTTCCAAGCGATCTCTGAGGGTTGCCATCCGCTTCGCATCCTCCGGCAAAGCCTGAAGCGCGGCTTTCACCGCCGCGCCGAAGCCGGCAATGCCCGCGACATTCTCGGTTCCCGCGCGCCGGTTGAGCTCCTGCCCGCCGCCGCGCAGCACCGGCTCCAGGCCGGCGAGACCTTCGGCCACGACCAGCGCACCGACGCCCTTGGGACCACCGATCTTGTGTGCAGAAAAGGTCGCAAGGTCCGCGTCTACCGCGTTAATATTGAACGCAATTTTGCCCAGTGCCTGGATCGCGTCGACATGCAGGAGGCCTCCCGTGTCATGAACGATCCGGGCGGCCTTCGCGACCGGCTGGAGCGCGCCGGTCTCGTTGTTGGCCGCCATGATGGAGACCAGGGCCGGCGGGCCGTCTTTCAGCAGCGCCTTGAGGTGGTCGAGATCGACCACGCCGGCGCGCGTCACCCTGACATGGCCGACCTTGTCCGCCGGGAACCGGCCGCCTGCCAGCACCGAGGCATGCTCGACGGCAGAGACCAGAAGCCGCTCGACGGGGCCGCCGGATCGCCCCCGCAGACCGGGCGACAGCGCCAGCGCATTGGCCTCGGTTCCAGCGGAGGTGAAGACGACATTCCGCGGCAGGGCGCCGACAGCGCTCGCCAAAGTGGAGCGCGCTTCCTCGACGAGGCGTCGCGCCTCCCGTCCCTCAGCATGGACCGAAGACGGATTGCCGACGAGGTCATAGGCCGCGACCATCGCCGCCCGCGCCTCGGCGCGCAGCGGCGTGGTCGCATTCCAGTCGAGATAGACGCGGATCGGCATGTGGCCCTCTTAGCACCTTTTGCGATCGCGCCAATCGGAACCGGGCGCAGATCAGGCCGGCTGCTGTCGCGCGATCCCGGGCGAGGATCGAGTCTCCATCCGTAATCCGAACAGCGGACGCAGCCAGGCGATCCGGCGCGCAATCTCGTAGCTGACGAGACAAGTGAGCGCGGTGCCGGCAATGACGATTGCGGCCTCGTTTCCGGCTGACAGCCCACTGTCCCGCAGCGCATGCGCAATCACGATGATCGCGGTCTGATGCACGATGTAATAGGGAAAGATCGCATCGGTCAGATAGCGGCGCACGGGGCTGTCGGCCGTCAAATGGCGTCGCGCAAAGCCGAGCACCGCCGCCATCGCCAGCCATTGGTAGCAGCCATAGACCGAGCCGGCGAACCATCTCAGCATCGACGACCGCGGGAACAAGCCGGCATACACGAGGACGAAGGCGGCGAAGCAGACGGCTGCAAGCGTCAGCGCCGTCCACCGTTGCCGCTCGATGTCGCGCCAGATGCTGTCATAGCGTGCGAGCAGGAAGCCGATCAGGAACGCGGTCGCATGGTCCGCGTGGTTGTACCAGTCGCCGAACAGCGCATGCGTCGACGGGAAGACCGGCGACAGAAACAGCCGCCAGGCCGCAAACAGCAGGCACGGCAGCACCAGCAGCCATGGTCCGCCGAGCGCGGCCGCCACCCTCTCGCCGATCCAATCCGCGGCCGCCGGCCACAGGGACAGCACGCCAACCAGGGCCATGGTGTAGACCCAGAGATAGACCACGAACCAGAGATGGTTCCAGGTCGGCTGCACGATGCAGGGGTTCGGACAGAATTGCGAGCCGAACGCCAGATAATGCCGGATGTAGAAATCGACGAAGCCTTGGGGGTAGCCGAGGCTCTCGACGATCTGGAGGTAGGATTGCGGCGGCACGATCACGAGCATGCCGAAGATCAGCGGGATCAAGAGCCGCACCGACCGCGCGCGGGCGAAGGCGGCGAGCCGGTACTTTCCCAGCATGAAGCGGCTGGCCACCCCGGAGACCAGGAACAACAGCGACAGCCGCCACGGATTGAGCACCAGCATCACCGGCTCGAGCCACGTCAGCCGCTGCACGCTCTTGATGTGAAACCCCCAGGACACGTAGAGCATGCCGACGTGGTAGAAGATCAGAAGTCCGAAGGCTAAGATCCGCACCCAGTCCAGATCGACGCGTCGTTCCTGGGTTGAGAGTTGCTGCGGTGTTGACATGGTTTTCTGCTCCTTGACGGGACGACAAACGCGGTTTTCGGGCCATGGCTGACATCGAAAATGCCCGACAAACGGAGCGCGTCGAGCCGGTTTGGGATCAGGATCGGACGCGAGGGGATGAGACGCCGCCGGCTGGGACGAGCGGCAGGCCTTTCGGGATCAGCGGCGGCGACTGGACGATGTTGGTCTCGATTGCCGCCGTCGCTCTCGCGATCGGAATCGTCAACGCGCTCTCGGGGGCGCAGGACGCCGCCTGGCGCGGCGACGGCTATGACGTCGGCCGGCGGCTGTTCTGGGAGATGTCGAGCGTCGCCGTCATCCTGTTGCTGCTGCCGATTCTGGTACTGGCGGTCCGCCGTATGCGCCGGACACCGGGCCTTGCCGCGCAGGTCGGAATCGGAGCGATCGCCCTGCTCGGCTTCTCCACCCTCCACGTCACCGGCATGGTCTGGGTCCGGAAGCTCGCGCTATGGCTCGCCGGGGGCGCCTACGACTTCCGCTTCTCGCTTGCGACGGTCCTGTACGAATTCCGCAAGGACGCCGTGGCCGTTGCCCTGATCGGTGGCACGCTCTGGCTGATCGAAAGCCGGCGTGAGCTCAAGAATGCCGCGTTCGCCGCTCGGTCCGGGCCGACCGCCTCGCAACAGCCGCTGTCCTCCGATCTGATCTGGCTGCGGGACGGCACCAGCCGCATTCGCGTTGCTCCGCGCGACATTCTCTGGGTCGCCTCTGCCGGCAACTACATCGAATACAACCTCGCCGACGGCACCCAGCACCTGATCCGGGGCACGCTCGCGGGGGCGGAAGGCGAGCTGGCGCGCTTCGCCATCGTTCGCGTACATCGGACCAGGCTTGCCAATCTCGAACGAGTGACCGGCGTGGACCTCAAGGCGTCAGGGGATTTCGAGCTCACCTTCGACACCGGACAGACGCTCGGAGGCAGCCGGCGCTACCGCCCGGCTGTGGCTTCGCTCGGAGGCCGCATTGCGCCGGCGTAAATCGTCGCCGGGGATTGGCGCTCGATCCATAAATAATCATGATTCCAATCGGTTGAGCGGCACGCAGGGCGGCGCTTGTCGGCGCTTCGCTGGAGGCTGGTTGCGGCCTGTCACCTGCGGCACGCTGCACATGGCGCTGCGATGACCAGCTAAGCTCTTGAGTGCATTGGCAGATGTCGAAGAAGCTTGCTTTTTGACCCTTGCCTCGTGTTAGAAGGCGCGCGTCAGTTCAGCGCACTCGCGCATCATCCGAGGGCGCCTCTTCACCCATCATTCGTGCTTTCGTCGGCGAAAACGGCTGATGGAGCCACAATCGGTTGATTGTGCAGGGATCACCTCTAAGGGACTCAATCAGAGACCGTCATGCCTGAAGTCATTTTCGCCGGCCCCGCTGGCCGCCTCGAAGGCCGCTATCACCCGGCCAAGCAGAAGAACGCGCCGATCGCGATGATCCTGCATCCGCATCCGCAGTTTCACGGCACGATGAACCATCAGATCGTGTACCAGTGCTACTACGCCTTCGCGCATCGCGGCTTCTCCGTGCTGCGCTTCAATTTCCGCGGCGTCGGCCGCAGCCAGGGCTCGTTCGACCACGGCACCGGCGAATTGTCGGATGCGGCGGCCGCGCTCGACTGGGCGCAGACCATCAACCCCGAAGCGCGTGCCTGCTGGGTCGCCGGTTTCTCCTTCGGCGCCTGGATCGGCATGCAGCTCCTGATGCGCCGTCCCGAGGTCGAGGGCTTCATCTCGATCGCGCCGCCGGCGAACCTTTACGACTTCTCGTTCCTCGCGCCCTGCCCGTCCTCGGGCCTGATCGTGCATGGCGAGAAGGACGCGGTGGTGCCGCCCAAGGACGTCAACACGCTGGTCGAGAAGCTGAAGACGCAGAAGGGCATCGTGATCGACCAGCAGATCATCCCCGGCGCCAACCACTTCTTCGACGCCAAGCTCGAGCCGCTGATGGAAACCATCACGGCCTATCTGGACATGCGCCTCGCCAACGTGCGTTAAGGCCTCGTTGCGCTAAGACCTTGTAGCGCGGATGGAGTGAAACTCCATCCGCGGACACAGGACCCCGGATTGCGCTTCGCTCCATCCGGGCTTCGAAACTACGGCACGCGACTCAAGCCAGCTTCAACGCAGCAATCCCCATCAGGACGAGCGCGATGCCCGCAAGCTTCATCGCGCTCAGCGTTTCGCCGAACAGCACGACGCCCATCACGAAGGTACCGGCCGCACCGATGCCGGTCCACACCGAATAGGCGACGCCGACCTCGAGCACCTTCAGCGCGCGTCCGAGCAGGAACACGAAGGCGGCGAGCAGCACGAGCGAAGCGATGCTCCAGCCTGTGCGCGTGTAGCCTTCCGCATATTTCATCGAGATCGCCCAGCCGACATCGAGCACGCCGGCGATCACCAGCATGAGCCAGGCCAATGATGATGACATCGGCGGGCGCTCAGGCCGCGAGCTTGAGCAGATGCGCGTCGTGGCGCACGAGGAAGGCGCGGAGCAATTGCGGATAGTCCGCGCCGACGGCGCTCCGCACGCTCGGACGCTTCGCAAGCTCGGCCCGCCACGCCCGCACCTTCGGCACATCCGTGAAGATGCCGTGCTCGGTCAGTTCGTCGAACAGGTCGAAATAGCGGAAGACGGGTGCGAACACCGCGTCGACCAGGCTGAACCGCTCGCCGGCGAAGAACGGACCTGCGCTTAGCGCGACTTCCACACGTGCGAACTTCGCGACAAGCGCCTGACGCTTGCTCTCGAACGTCGCCGGATCCGTCGTCGTCTCCAGGCCCCAGAGATCGCCAAGGATCGCCGAGCCGAATTCCATCCAGGCGCGGTGCTCGGCACGCTCGAGCGCATCCGCCGGATGCAGCCTGGCGCCGTCTTGCGTCTCCTCGATGTATTCGCAGATCACGTTGCTCTCAAACAGCGCGACCTCCCCGTTGTCGGTCGTCACCACCAGCACCGGCACCTTGCCGAGCGGCGACAGTTTGAGAAACCAGTCGGGCTTGTTGGCGAGGTCGATGTCGACCCGCTCGAACGGCACGCCCTTCTCTTTGAGCGCGATTACGGCGCGCTGCACATAGGGGCAAAGCTTGTGGCTGATCAGTTTGAGCGAAGCGGTCATGGCCAATCCCGGCGGTTGGATGCAACTGCACCCAGAATAGATGCACTTGCATCTACCCGTCAAGATCCATGCATCTGCATCAACCGGACGTGAACCTCAGGGCCGCGCGATCACCCCGCCCGTCATCGGCATCGGCACGCCCGTGGTCGCCGGATAGGACAACGGCAGGCCCTTCAGGCCACGCGCAGCGAGGAAGCCGAAGGCTTGCGCCTCGATGGCGTCGGAAGCCCAGCCGAGCGCCTCGGCGGCCTCGACGGTGGCCGAGCCCACCCGGTCCCGCAACATGCGCAGCATGGTGAGGTTGCGGGCGCCGCCGCCGCAGACGATCCAGCTCCGCGGCCGCCGCGGCAGCAGCGGGATGATGCGGGCGATCGCCGCCGCGGTGAAGGCGGTGAGCGTCGCGGCGCCGTCGGCCGGCGGCACGTCGCCGAGCTTCAACGCAGCAAAGTCGTTGCGGTCGAGCGATTTCGGCGGCGGCGCTGCGAAGAACGGCAGCTCCAGCGCCCGCGCGATCCAGGCCTCGTCGGCCGTTCCGAGCGCGGCGAACTTGCCCTCCGCATCGAACGCCTGGTTCATGATGCGGTACATGAAATCGTCGAGCAGCGCATTGCCGGGCCCGGTGTCGCAGGCGATCAGCGTGTCGTTGCCGTCGATATAGGTGATGTTGGAGACACCGCCGATATTGACCACGACGATCGGCCCTTCACGCGCCAGCGAATGGGCCAGCGCCCGGTGGTAGACCGGCACGAAGGGTGCGCCCTGCCCGCCGGCCTCGACGTCGGCGGCGCGGAAGTCGTGCATCACGGGGATATGGATTGCCCTGGCCAGCGCCGGCGCATCGCCGATCTGCACCGTCAGCCGCTTCTCGGGCCGATGCAGCACGGTCTGGCCGTGGAAGCCGACAATGTCGATGTCCTCCGCCTTCATCCGGTTCTGGGCGATGAAGGCGGCCACCGCCTCGGCATGCGCCAGCGTCACCGCGCGCTCGGCCGTGGCCAAAATCCCCGGCCGGGCATCGCGCTGTGGCAGGTGCACGGCTTCGCTCAGCGCCTGACGCAGCAGGTTGCGCTCCGCCGGGCTGTAAGGCCGGTAGCCGGACGGTCCGAACCCCTTCACCTGCTTTCCGTCGGTTTCGATCAGCGCGACATCGACCCCGTCCAGCGAGGTGCCGCTCATCAAACCGAGTGCCGTCAACATCATGGATCAGCGTCCTCAATAGCCCCCCTCTGGCATGCCGATCTTGTGCCAGAGGGACACATCTTATAATGCCTCAGCGCCAGGTGGCGGGCGGCAGTCGAGTTCCCACGGAAGACCCTTAAATTGCCCCCAAAACAGTAAACCAAGAATTGTCAGGCACGCCGACAAATGACTGCATTCAAATCGGATTTCCTCAATACCCTAAAGGAACGTGGATTCGTCCACCAGTGCTCCGATTTCGAGGGGCTGGATGCGCTCGCCGCCAAGGGCGAGGCGACCGCCTATGTCGGCTACGATTGCACCGCCCGGTCGCTGCATATCGGCAACTACCTGACCATGATGATGCTGCACTGGCTCCAGGAGTCCGGCAACAAGCCGATCACCCTGATGGGCGGCGGCACCACCATGGTCGGAGATCCCTCCGGCAAGGACGAGACGCGCGCGATCCGCACCGTCGCCGAGATCGAGGCCAACAAGGCGTCGATCCGCGGCGTGTTCGCAAAGGTGCTGCGTTACGGCGACGGCAAGAGCGACGCCGTCATGCTCGACAACGCGGAGTGGCTGACCAAGCTGAACTGGATCGAGATGCTGCGCGACGTCGGCCGGCATTTTTCGGTCAACCGGATGCTGACCATGGACTCCGTGCGGCTGCGCCTCGAGCGCGAGCACGAGATGAGCTTCATCGAGTTCAACTACATGGTCTGCCAGGCCTACGACTTCGTCGAGCTCGCCAAGCGCACCGGCTGCAAATTGCAGATGGGCGGCTCGGACCAGTGGGGCAACATCATCATGGGCGTCGATCTCGGCCGCCGCATGGGCACACACCAGCTGTTCGCGCTGACGACGCCGCTGCTGACCACGGCCTCCGGCGCCAAGATGGGCAAGACCGCGCAAGGCGCGGTCTGGCTCAACGCCGACCAGTTCTCGCCGTATGACTTCTGGCAATACTGGCGCAACACCGAGGATGCCGACGTCGGCAAATTCCTGAAGCTGTTCACGACGCTGCCCATGAGCGAGATCAGGAAGCTCGAGGCGCTCGGAGGCTCGGAGATCAACGAAGCCAAGAAGGTGCTTGCGACTGAGGCGACCGCGCTTTTGCACGGCCGCGACGCAGCGAATGAGGCGGCTGAGACCGCGCGCCGCACCTTCGAGGAAGGCGCGCTCGCCGAAAGCCTGCCGACCGTGGAAATTCCGCGCGGCGAACTCGACACCGGACTCGGCGTGCTCAACGCCTTCGTCAAGGCGGGCCTCGTCACCTCCAACGGTGAGGCACGGCGCCAGATCAAGGGCGGCGGCCTGCGCGTCAACGACGAGCCCGTCACCGACGAGAAGATGGCGCTCTCACCAGCCCATCTGACGCCGGAGGGCGTGATCAAGCTGTCGTTCGGCAAGAAGAAGCATATCCTCATCAAGCCTGCATAGGCGTATGAGCTTTTCGCTGCTTGTCAGGGCGCGCCGAAGCGCGCTCCCTGACTGGCAATGGACCAGAACACGCCCAAGGAAACGAGCAAGGATGGAGCCGCGGCGACGCCGCAAGGCGCCGTGCGCATCGCCCTCACCGTGCTCGCTCTCTGCTTCACGCTGGCCGTGCTGGGCCGTGGGCTCGGCGACAGTTTTACGGTTTTCCTGAAGCCGATCTCGGAAAGTTTTGGCTGGGACCGCGCACAGATCGTTTCGGTCTATTCGCTCACCTGGCTCGCGAGCGGTCTCACCGCCCCCTTCGTCGGACGGCTGTTCGATCATTCCGGACCGCGCATCATCTATGCGCTCGGGCTATCGCTGCTCGGCGCGGCGTTCCTGATTGCGGCGCATGCACAGCATCTGTGGCAGTTCCAGCTCTCGATCGGCCTCTGCGTCGGCATCGGCGTCGCCTTCATCGGCATCGTGCCGAACTCGGTCCTGCTCGGCCGCTGGTTCGGGCCGCGCCTGCCGACCGCGATGTCGGTGGTGTATTCGGCAATGGGCGGCGGCGTGCTGGCGCTGCTGCCGGCCTCGCAGCTCCTGATCGACCATCTCGGCTGGCGCGGCACTTATCAGCTGTTCGGCTTTGCAGCATTGGGGCTGCTGGTGCCGCTGCTGCTGCTGCCGTGGCAGCTGTTCGCCTCGGGCTCGCCGCATGTGGTGAAGAAGACCGATCCTGATTTCGTCGACAACGGCTGGACGCTGCTCGGCGCGATGCGCCATCACGCCTTCTGGGCGCTGTTCTCAACCTTCTTCTTCACCGCCGTCGGCATGTATGCGATCGCCGCGCAGATCGTGGCCTATCTGATCGACGCAGGTTTCCCGCCGCTCCAGGCCGCGACGGCCTGGGGCTTCTCCGGCGTCGTGCTGGTGTTCGGTATGTTGGGGGTCTCCGCGCTCGACGGCCTGATCGGGCGCCGGCCGTCCGTGCTATTGAGCTACGCGATCTCGATTCTCGGCATCGCTCTGCTCTGGCTGCTGCAACACTTCCCCAACATCCTGGTGCTCACCGGCTTCGTCGTCTGCTTCGGCAGCATGATGGGCTCGCGCGGCCCGCTGATCAGCGCGACCGCGATGCGGATCTTTCAGGGCAAGCGGGTCGGCACCATCTACGGCACCATCTCGATCGGCAGTGGCCTCGGCTCGGCGTTCGGCTCCTGGAGCGGCGGCCTGATCCACGACGCGACCCACGGCTACAACGCGTTGCTCGCCTTCGCACTTGCGAGCGTGGTGCTCGGGATGGTTCCGTTCCTGATCGTGCCCGCCCTGCGGCGCTAGGTGTCTCGGAGGTAACCTGAGCGCATTCGTGTCACCGGGAAATTACGGATGGGCGTGCCGCGAACAGGCGCAAAAAATACGGATCACACGCGGCCGAAAGTGCAGCCCGCGGTGTTTTGTCCGACATGACAAAAATGTCAGCGCGAATTGAGCTTGGGTGTCTTGCAGGCCGGAACTGAATACGCTCCAAGTCGCTTGGGAATTGTGGATGGAAGGGCGCAAACCATGAACTTCAACTATCTCTCTCGCTATCAACCGGCTCTGCTGAGCCTGTTTCGCTTCACCACCGGACTGCTACTGTTCCAGTATGGCGTCGCAAAGCTTTTCAAGTTTCCGGCGCTTCCCTACTTCGCCGACATTCCGCCGCTGATCTACGCGGCCGGCACGCTTGAGCTGGTGCTCGGCGCAGCACTGATGCTCGGCCTGTTCACGCGGCTCACGGCGTTCATCCTGTCGGGCGAAATGGCCTTCGCCTACTTCATGGGCCACATGCTCAAGACCGGCTCGCCGGTGTTCCTGCCGCTGCTCAATGGCGGTACCGCCGCGATCCTGTTCTGCTTCGCCTGCCTCTATCTCTCGGCAGCCGGAGGCGGCTCGATCAGCGTCGATGCCGTAATGGGCAAGGAGAGCGACGCATCCGGCGAGGCCTACGCCCGGCGCTGACGCGCCCGCGGATCAACCCGCAAGCAGGACGGCACCCACAAGATCCGCCGGTGCCGTCCTAGCGCGCCCCCAGCACGTTCCAGATGAGAACGAGGACTGCTGCGAGCAGCACGGACATGATGATGCGATGAACGAATCGATTCATTGCAGGTCCAGCCGGGCTCTGTAGCTACCAAAGTCCAAGATCGATTTTCTCCGGCATCTGAACCGGCGCCCGCCGGCGCATGGCGATTTGCCTGCACGGTTGCGCATAAGCCTGCGAACGCTGTCCTGCGCGGCAGGCCGCCGCGTGCCTCCATTCATGATTGGTAAGAACTTCATGCTACCGATGCGAGCAATAATAACCATTCCGTAGAGGCTGCGATGAAGCTGCTGAGTCATCTGAAGATCCGCACCAAGCTGGCCAGCATGGTCTGCCTCGCGGCGCTCACGGTCACGGCCATCATCGGGGTATCGACCGTCCTCAGCAAGAGCCGCATGTTGGAAGACCGCGTCCAGCAGATGCGGACCGCGGTGGAGCTCCTCTACAATTACGCGCAATCGCTCCAGGACGAGGTGACCGCCGGCAAGCTGACGCAGGCCGAGGCCAAGTCCCTGTTCCACCAGCGCGGCCGTCGCATGAGCTTCAATGGCGGCCAGGGCTATCCGGTGGTCTACAATCAGGACACGTCCCTGGTGGTGAACGGCGCCAATCAGCAGCTCGAAGGCAAGATCACGGGCGCCAAGGACTCCAATGGCGTGCTGATCGCCGACGCCATTCTGAGGGCTGCCGACCAGGCCGCGCCGGGCGGCGTGACCTCCTATCTCTATCCGCGCCCCGGCCAGACCGAGCCGGTCCGCAAGACCGTGTTCGCGCGCAAATTCGCGCCCTGGAACGTGACGATCAGCTACGGCCTCTATGTCGACGACATCGACGCCGACGTGCGCGCACTGACGCTGGAGCTGGCCGTCATCGGCGTCGGCCTGATGCTGCTGATGGCGACACTGTCCTGGCTGATCGCGCGCGACGTGCTCGGCGCGCTCGACCGCCAGAAGAACCGCATGCAGGAGATCGCCGACGGGGCCATCGACAAGCCCGTCGAGGAGACCGATCGCGGCGACGAGATCGGCCGCATGGCCGAGACGCTGGAAGTGCTCAGGCAGACGGCGCTCACGGCGCGCACGCTCGAGGCCGAACAGGTCGCGGCCAAGGCGCGCAACGAGCAGGAGAAGCGCGACGCCCTGATCGCGCTCGCCGACCGCTTCGATGCCTCGGTCGGCCAGCTCGTCGGCCTGATGGCCTCCGGCTCCGGCGAACTCGAGACCACCGCCAAGTCGATGTCGTCCACGGCCGAAGGCACCAACCGCCGCGCCGCATTGGTCGGCTCGGCCGCCACCGAAGCCAGCCAGCGCGTCCAGACCGTCGCGGCGGCCGCCGAGGAGCTCTCCTCCTCGATCACCGAGATTAGCCGCCAGGTGGCGCAATCCGCCGAGGTGACGGGGCGCGCCGTTGACAGCGCCCGCCGCACCGACACCATCGTGCGCGCACTCTCTGATGGCGCCCAGCAGATCGAACACGTCGCCGAGCTGATCTCCAGCATCGCGGCGCAGACCAATTTGCTGGCGCTCAACGCCACCATCGAGGCCGCGCGTGCGGGCGAAGCCGGCCGCGGCTTTGCCGTCGTCGCCTCCGAGGTGAAGTCGCTCGCAAGCCAGACCGCAGAAGCCACCCGCGAGATCGGCGACAAGATCGCCCAGATCCAGGGCGCAACCAAGGAGGCCGTGGACGCGATCGGCGGCATCACCGCCACCATCGAGGAGGTCAGCCGCATCGCCACCTCGATCGGCGCGGCCATCGAGGAGCAAGGCGCCGCCACCGCCGAGATCGCCCGCAGCGTCTCGCAGACCGCGGAGGCGACCAAGGAGGTCACCACCAATATCGGCGGCGTCAGCACCGCGGCGAACGAGACCGGCAACGCCGCCGGCATGGTGCTCGCGGCAGCCAGCAGCCTCTCCAAGCAGGCCGAGCAGCTCTCCGGCGAAGTCGGCACGTTCCTCGCCGGCGTCCGCGCGGCGTAAGTTTCCAGGCGCCTAAACCTCCGCATTCGTCATGGCCGGGCTTGTCCCGGCCATCCACGTTTAGCCACGCCGCACAAAGAACGTGGATGCCCGGGACATAGGCGAGCGAAAGCGACGCCGTCCTTCGGACGGCTATGCCCGGGCATGACGACTACTCAGGCTTCGCTGCTACCGCCGCGCGAGGCTGCAACCGCTCGACAGCGGTCTTGCTGACCCCGTCGGGCTGTCGCCGGATTGCGCCGACGGCAACTGCTCGTCGAACGGCGTGTTCTGCTTGCCGGTGTTGAATTCGAAGATCTTGCGGAACAGGCCGGGCGCCATCGCCGAGATCGGATTGACGCGCATCACGGGCGCGGCCGGTGTGCCGACGACCTCATAGGTCACGCCGATCAATCCTTCGTTGTTGCCGCCGCCGAGGAAGATGCCGAACAACGGGATCTGGCCGAAGATGTTGTTGACGCCGTACATCGGCACGAAGGTGCCGCTCATGCACACCTGGTTGCCGGGATAGTCGATCGAGCCTTCGATGGTGGCGCCGATCATCGGGCCCTTGACCACGCCGTCGCGGATCGTGAGCGCACCGTTCTGGCGCGTGAACTCGGCACGCAACGCACTGAAGGAGACACCGTTCCCGGTGCCGTTGGGGGCGCCCGCGGCGACGCGTTCGAGCTGCGCCTCGCCCTTCACCGTGAAGTCGCGCACGTTGATGAGGCCCTCGCGCGAGGTGTTCGGCTCCGACGCCGGCGGTTCCATCGCCACCACCATCTGGCCGCCGATCGCCTTGGTGTAGGTGTCGGTGAAGCGCAGCAGCGCGCCGGCGTCGTTGGTCTGGAGGTAGATCACCTCGCGGCTGCCCTGGGCGCGGCCGCCCCGCAAGTCGGCCGCCACCGGCGTGTCGCGACCGATCTTGCTGCTCAGCGTGAAGGCTTTGACGGCGCCGCTGCGCCGCGACATCTTGGCATCGACGCTGCGCATCGCCTCGCCGTTGAAACCGGCGACGGCGCCGAGCTTCACGTCGATGTCGAAATCGACGTTCTTCATCTTGCTCTTGGCATCGTCCTTGGAATTGCCTGAGATCGCCGACTTCAGGAAACCGCGGCCGTCGAACACGTCGCCGCGCATCGTGCCGCGCACCACGCCGTCCTGGCTGCGCTCGACCTTCAGCGATGCCTTGTCGCCATCGGACGGCGCGTAGGTCGGGAAGTTCGCGTTCATGAGGTCGCCGTTCGGGTCGACCTCGAGCGAGCCCTTGATCGACGCGCCGCCGCCCTCGATGACGATGTCCTCGAAGCGGGTCGATTGTGCCGTCGGCACCACCTTGAAGCTGGCCTTGCCCGATTTGCCCGGCAGCTTGACCCAACCCGGAAGGATGTTGTCGAGCTTGACCGAGGTCAGGTCGGCCTCGACGCCGAGCTTCGTGGTCTGGTCTGCCCCGCCGGCGATCTTGCCCGAGATCTTGATCGGCAACGAGCCGCTGACGGCGGGGCTGAGATCGAAGCCGAGACGCGCGCGGCTCGCATCGTCCAGCGTCGCCTGCATGCGGACGTCCGCATCGCCCTCGGCCGGCTTGCGATAGTCGAGCGAGGCCGCCTGCCCGTTGATCTTGACGTCGCCCTTGACCTGGTAGCCCTGGTTGCTTGCGACGATCTTCAGGCTGTTGGCCTCCAGCTTCTGGTTCATCACCAGCTTGTCGGCGGCAAAGCCGTTGAGGTCGGCGGTGACGGCGTAGGTGGTGTCGGCCTTGGTCAGCTCGCCCTTGACCGGCAAGCCGAGCTGGATGTTCGCCGAGAACGTTCCCTTGCTGGTGTTGGGATCGACGACGGTCGCCGACAGATCGCTCAGCCGGTCATTGGCGAGCATTTCGGCCGCCGCAGGCACCGGTCCGTCGACGCGAAACCGGGTGCGCGACGGCGACGGTTTGGGTGCCATGTCCGGCACCTCGAAGACGAAGTCGGAGATCGTGACCTTGCGGCCGGCGGGCGTGTCGGCAATGCCCTGCCCGATGTTCACGGTGGCGGTGCGCCCGGTCACGCGCGCCTTCAAATCGGCATCGTGCACCACCGGCATGCCGTCCACCGGGCGGACCGCGACGCCGCTCGCCACGATGTTGACCGAGAGGCCGTCGTCAGGAATGGGCGGCCCCTTCCGCGGAAGGTTCCGCGTCGGCGAATTGACGCCGATCTCGATGCGCTGGAGCGTGCCGCGTTCGATCCGATCGATCACCCATTCGCGCAACTCCGGAACGACGAGCGTCGGCCACATCCGCTTGAGCGCGGAAGCCGACATCGGCGTTCCCGCAAAGCCCAGCGTGAGCCGCGGCTCGCCCGAATAGTCGATGGCGCCGGTGCCGGCGACACCGATCTCGCCGTTGCTGATATCGGCCTGCGTCAGCAGGAGGCGCTTGTGGTCGGTGTCGAAGCGAAAACCGATCGCAATACGGTTGAAGACGAGCGGCGGCTCGTTGTCGATGCCGCCGAGCAGGATCGATCCGCCGCTGAAGCCGAGCTGCCAGTCGTTGACGCTGCCGTTGGGCGGCTCCAGATGCGCCAGCAGCGTCAGGCGGTTTGCGCCCGAGAGAATCTTGAACGGTGCGACCAGCACGCGCCGGTTGGCGTCCCACTCGACATTGATCTCGGCCGAGTCGATCGCCATCGGATAATCGGGCGTATCGGTGTCGATGATGTTGCCCGCGCCGACCATGACCTTGCCGCGGAAGAAGGTCGGCACGCCGTCGCGGCCGAGCTCGCCCTTGAGCTCGCCGGTCAGCGGCAGGTCGGCGGTATAGGTGAGATCCTTGACCCGCAGCGCCAGCAGGATGTTGGCGGTGGAAACCTTGTCGGCGCGGATGTCGACCGAGCGCACACCGTTCTCGGCGGGGCCGATCGTGGCACGCAGCGACCACGGGCGCGCGCCCTCCTCGCCGAGGCTGAGCGCGACGCCGCCACGGCTCGGCCGGCGCAGGCTGAGCGTGATGTTCTCGAACGACCATTTGCTGCCGCGCTGCTGATCGTCGACGATCAGATTGCCATTCTTCAGACCGATCTCGTTGAGGTTCTGGCCGTCCAGGCCGGTCATGCTCAGACTGTCGAGCCAGTCGAGGCCCTGGAGAATGCCGCTCTGCGCAGTCGCCTGAGGCGCCGCCTGAGGTGCGTCCGGGCTTGCCGGCGCGGTCGCGAACGGCGGCGGGGGCGCGCCATTGCGCGGGAATGTCGGCGGCAGGCCCGCGTCCTTCTTGGAGGCCACGCCGGTGGCCAGCGGCTTTGCGGTGTCGCCGGCCGAGACCGTGACGGTGCCGTCCGGCGCGATGCGGATCGCGAGCTCGGCATCGACGAGATTGAGGCTTTCCGCGCGCAGGTGCCCCATCAGCAGGCCCGCACCCGACAGCTTCACTTCGGCCTTCGGCGCGGTGGCGACGATGGCATGGTCCTGGTCGCGCACGATGATGTCGCGGATGCGCACGGCGATTCGGATCCGCCCGGCCCGCTCTATCTGGGTGCCGCCGACCTCGACGGTGTTGCCGTGACCGATATTGTCCTCGATCGCCGCCGCAAGCCAGGGCGTTGCGATGTCGAGATTGATCGGGCCGGCGCCGAGCCGCCACCACAGCGCGCCGAAACAGCCGACGAAGATCACGACGAGGGCGCCGACGACGATGGCCATGCGCTTCAGCCAGCGACCGCCGCCCAGCCAGCCGCGCAGCGATCCGATCCCGTCACCGAAGCGATGAAAGCCCGAGTTGGAACGCGACAACAGCCGGCGCGCGCGATGGCCCGCCGCTGCTTCCTGATCCGGGTCCCAGTCGGCGTCGTCCCGTTCCTGCGGCTCTGAATGACCGCCGCGCCGATCGAAATCCCGATTGTAATCCTGGGGCGACTTATTCCTTGCCATTGCCTCTCGATACAGGCGCCCATCGTGGGATTGAGCGCCGCCGGGACCGCAGCCGTCGACGGGGAGCGAACGCCCCTGCGCCGGCATTGCCGCCATACCTCGAATATTCCTGCTGTTCGTCATTTCGCCCCGGGAGCGCGTTCAACGAGCAGTGGGGTGGTGCGTGGAATTCCTTGTAACCATACTCCGGCGCCATCAGACTTGCCCAGCCGAGGGCGCGATTCCGGCACACCGGACGAGAGCTGCAATACCGCTTTGGTTGACCCGCCGAAAGCGTCGAAAGGAAGGCGTATGTCCAAGAAATCCCAAAAGAAATCGTCCAAGACGCCCTCCGGCATTGCAGCGGCTAAAAAGAAGGCCCCGAAAACCCGGGCAACGACTCAAACAAAGTCCGCGAAAACACAGCGGACACCGGCAAGCAAATCAACCGGGAGCATAGCAAAAGCAGCATCGCATGGCGCCGCATCGAAACAGTTAAATTCCTCCAGATCGGCCCCTGCGTCCGCCGCGAAGCCGGTCCTGACCGAGGGGCAGAAGGCCCCCGCCTTCCGCCTGCCCCGCGACGGCGGCGGCGCGGTCACGCTGTCGGATTATGCCGGCCGGAAGCTCGTCCTGTTCTTCTACCCCCGTGCCGATACGCCCGGCTGCACCAGGGAGGCCATCGACTTCACGCGCCTGGCCGACGCCTTCACCGCGGCCGGTACGGCCGTGATCGGTATTTCCGCGGATTCGTTAAAGGCCCAGGAGAAGTTTCGCGACAAGCACAGCCTCGGCATTCCGCTGATCTCGGACGAAAAGCACGAGATGCTGGAAGCGTATGGCGCCTGGGGCGAAAAATCCATGTATGGCAAGAGCTTCCTCGGGATTCTTCGCACCACGGTGCTGGTCGGAAGCGACGGCAAGGTGGCCAGGATCTGGCGTAACGTCCGGGTCGACGGCCATGCCGATCAGGTGCTCGAAGCGGCAAGAGGTCTTTAACCAGTCCTTTAAATACGACTGTTCCCATTTCCGGAAAATTAACCATGACCGGCCCAGATTGCTGCGGCAATTAGGCCGTACGGACTCATCCGACCGGCGCGGGAGTGCCGATGTCGAAAAGTTCTGCCCAATACTCGCAGTACCCCCAACATCATCCTCACGACCACGGACGGGCTCTCCATCGCCGTCCAGTCGCCGCAGCAGCGGCAATCGCGCTTCCCCTGCCCGCGACCGATGACGCCTACACCATCGTCCATGCCGGCAAGCAGGTGCGCTTCGGGCCCGTGGTGTTCTGGATCGTGGTCGGCACCGTCGTGCTGCTCGGGCTCTGGTCGGCCGCGACCGCCACGTACTTTGCCTTTCGCGACGACGTCCTGACCCGGCTGATCGCCCGCCAGGCCGAGATGCAGTACGCCTATGAAGACCGCATCGCCGAGCTGCGCGCCAAGGTCGATCGCACCACCAGCCGCCAGCTGCTCGACCAGGAGCAGTTCGACCAGAAGCTCGACCAGATCATGAAGCGTCAGACGGCGCTGGAGTCCCGAGCCACGGCGCTCGGGGCCATGCCTGACGTGACAGGCTCGATTCCCCGCTCGACCCCGCAGCGTGGCGACGCCGGCCAGAGCACGCCGAAGCCGTCGCCGATCAGCGACACCGTGATCTTCGTGGCGCCGCCGGATCGCGAAGCGCGGCTCGAGTCGCGCGCGCCGGCCGTCATGGCCCCTCCAACCAATCAGTTCGCCAAGAACCAGGGCTTCGACAATGTCCTGGTCCGTCTCACGACCTCTCTCGATCAGGTCGAGCGTCGCCAGATGGCGGCGCTCAGCGCCGTCGAGGAAGGCATGGATTCGCGCATGCGCCGGATGCGCGGCGTCGTCAGCGATCTCGGTCTGAACCTCGCCAATCTCGAAGCCGCCGTGCCGCGGACCGCGATGGGCGGTCCGTTCGTACCTGTTAAACTCACCGCCAACGCCGGGCCGTTCGAGAAGCAGCTCAATCGCATCAACGTCACCCGCGCCGAGATGGATCGCCTCAATCGCACGCTGGCGCTGGTGCCCTATCGCAAGCCCGTCATCGGCGAGGTCGAGTTCACCTCCGGCTTCGGCGTGCGCAGCGATCCCTTCCTGGGCCGGCCTGCGATGCATACCGGCCTCGACTTCCGCGCCGCCACGGGCGATCCCGTCCGCGTCACCGCCAACGGCAAGGTGGTCTCGGCCGGCTGGTCCGGCGGCTACGGCCGCATGATCGAGGTCGATCACGGCAACGGGCTTTCGACCCGCTACGGCCATCTCTCCGAGATCAATGTCAGGGTCGGCGAGGTCGTGAAGATCGGCCAGGTCGTCGGTCTTGTCGGCTCGACCGGCCGTTCCACCGGTCCGCATCTGCACTACGAAACCCGCATCGACGGCGACGCGGTCGATCCGCAGAAGTTCCTGCGCGCGGGCGTGCGCCTCAGCGCGGGCTAACTGGCCGGCCTCGCGCGACTCTCTTCGGCGTAGACAGCCTTTATCGCCGGCCGCCTCCGGGACCACCAAAGCCGCCACCCATTCCACCGCCAGGTCCCATGGACCCGCCGGGCCCCATCGGCCCGCCAGGCGAGCCCATGCCGCCGGGTCCTGACGGACCGCCAGATCCTGTCGGCGCGGAGCCGGGGGTCGGACCGGGGCTCGATCCCGGCGCAGGCGCACCCGGCGCGCCGGGCTGGCCACCGCCCGGAGTGGCGGCGCCGCGATCCGGATGCATGATCGAGCCGCCGGGCGACCGGTTGGGATGGCCGGCACCACCCGGCCCCTGCGTCGGCGACCCCGGAAATTGGCCGACGGCCTGGGCGGAGTCGACCTGAAGGCCGCGCGCGCGATCGAACGCGCCGTTGACCACCATGCGGGCTTCGCCGGCCGCGGGCCCGAAGCGCGAGCCGTCACGGGCGACGAGCCCGGAACCGAGCTGGAGATTGGCGCCCATCCGCTGCACATAGGCCTCGATCGACAGGCGGCGTGCGCCGACGAGATCCGAAAAATCATCGATACGGGTGCGCGCGGCCTGCATCGCGCCCTGGCTCGCGCTGCCTTCGATCTGGACGCGCTGGCCGACGAGCAAGGGATCGACGCCGTTCAGCTTCAGCCCGCCGATACGCAGACCATCAGGTCCGCGCTCGACCAGGCCCGTGACGCGCGCAGCCGCATCGCGCCGCGGCTCGACCAGGCTTGCGACGATGACACCGTCGGTACGGCGCAAGCCGTAGACCGCGACCTGCGCGCCCGCACGGAGCTTGCTCTCCTTGCCGCTGGTGACGATCTTCTGACCGAGCACCGTCAGCTCGTTGCCCTTCACCTGCTCGATCGGACCCGAGACCTCGCTCGCGATCGCGATGTTGCGCGTGACCAGCGTGCCGTCGGCCTGACGCGTCGCGACCACGCGCGCGAGCTGGCCGATGCGCAGCGAATTGGCGCTGGCCGCCTCGCCGTCGATTCGGACCGGAACATCGCTCGCATAGGTGATGCGCTCGCCGTTGACGTAGATGCTGCCGAAGCGCTGGATCACGCCGACGATGCCGGTGCCGCCGATGCCGTGATCGTCGCCTCGCGTGATTCCGGTGCCGCCGATGCCCTGATCGGTGCCGCGCTTGACCTGCGCGCGGGCAATGGCCGTGCCGGCGAGCCAGAATCCCGTCAGCAGCAGACGGCGGGAGATGAGCGGCGGCCGGCTCATGAAGAACCGCCCTCCTTGCCGCTTTCCTTGGTGCTTTCCTTGCCGGCTTCCTTGGCCTCGCCCTCTTCGTCAGCGTCCTCGCAATAGATGTAGATGCCAAAATTCCAGCGGGCGTCGCCGCCCTTGTCCTTGGCGAGCGCGCGGTTGGCCTCGCGGTTGGCGGTCTTCAGCGCGTCCATGGCGAGCTCGCGCGAGCGTGCCTCGAGGCGCCGCGCCAGCTTCGGCGAGATGTTGTTGTAGTGCACCGCGCGTTCGAGAAAGCGCGGCGCTGCACCTGAGACGTTTTGCGCGGCTGCGGCGATATGGTCGTGCAGATTGCGGCCGAGATAGTGCCACTTGCTGTCGTCCTCGCCAGTCGGGACGAAGGCCGCCTCGACCAGCTCGATCTCGTCAGCGTCATTGATGGTGACGAGCTTGCGGTCGATCCATTCGTCGAGCACCGCACGTGGGCGCACGTCCTTGGTGACGGAGGCGACGAGATGCTCGAACGACGGCGCATCGCCCTCGGCCGTACGCGGCAGCGCGAGCGGCTCGCCTTTCGCGTCGGTGAACTCCGGCGCGGCGAGCCAGCGCGCGATCACGGCGCTCGTCAGCGACACCGCCGCCGGCGCCTCGTGCACGGGCGTGCCGGCGCCGCGCAGCCGCGCCACCTCCTTGCGGTGAATGCCGGTGAGCAGACTGACGCGGCTGTCGGTCTGCTCTTTTCCTTCCAGTGCGAAATCGTGCTCGGCGACGTTGACGAAAAGCTCGCGAAGCAACTGCGCCAGCGCCGGAAAGGTCATGCCGCTGCGGATGCACAACCGCACGAGCGGGCGCAGCAGCCGCGCCAGCGGCGCGTGCAGCTTCCCGGCAGCATTCGGCTGTGGCGCGCTCGACTTGTCAGCGACCTTGGACCCGGACTTGGCATTCATGTCCGAATTGTACCAATCCGTGACGTGGGACACAATCCCACTTTTTTCCACCTGGCGATTGACGTGGTAAATTTTCCCACATATACGAGACGCCACTGAGGGCGCGACGTAGAGGGACCCACACCCATGGCCGACCGCTTGGTCCGCAATTCCATTTCGCTGCGTGCTATGCCGGCCCCCGATCGGGGGCGCGGCGCGATCGAACCGATGCTGCCGGCGCTTCTGCGCGGCGTCGTCTTCATCTCGGTGCTGGCCGCACCGTTCGTTGCAGCGCTGCTCGCAGGCTGACCGCCGCCATGCATCACATCAGCGAGTCCCCGCGCCGTCCGTCGGTGCTGCACATCTTCAAGATCTACTATCCCGACCTGTTCGGCGGCACGCTCACCGTGATCCGCGACATCTGCGCGAGCCTGAAGGACGCTTTCGCCTCCGCCGTGCTGGTCTGTTCGCAATCCGCCGAGCGGCGCGAGATCGTCGTCAACGACGTGCCGGTCGAGCGCGTGCGCTCGTTCGGCGACGTGCTGTCGCTGCCCGCGGCTCCCGCCTATCCCTGGCGGCTGTGGCGCAAGATCGCCGAGCACGACCTGCTCGCGCTTCACGCCCCCTTCCCGCTCGCCGACCTCGTCTTCGCCTTCGGCTTCGGCGCCAAGCGGCCGCTGGTGGTGCATTGGCACGCCGACATCGTCACCCATGCCGGCCTGCGCTGGTTCATCGAACCCCTGATGCGGCGAACGCTGCGTCGCGCCAAGGCGATCATCGTCTCGGACCACGTGCTGGTCGACAACACGCCGTTGCTGCGCGAATTCGATGACAAATGCTATGTCGTGCCGTTCGGCATCGACACCACGGGTTACGACTGGCCGAAGATCGAGCCGCACCATGTCAATGATCGCGGCCGGCTGGTGCTCGCCTGCGGCCGGCTGGTGCCCTACAAGGGCTTCGACGTGCTGATCCGCGCCGCGGCTGCGCACAATTTCGAGACCTGGATCATCGGCGAGGGCGCCGAGCGGCCGCGGCTCGAGCAACTGATCCAGGAGCTTGGCCTCGGCGACCGCGTCCGCCTGATCGGCTCGGTGAACGATTGCGAACGCATCAAGCTGATGTGCCTCGCCGACGTCTTCGTGATGCCGTCGGTGACCAATGCCGAGACCTTCGGCCTCGTCCAGCTCGAGGCCATGGCCGCCGGCCGCCCGGTCGTGAACACGGCGCTCGACACGGCGGTACCGCGCGTCGCCCGCCACGGCATGGAGGCGATCACCGTACCGCCCGGCGATGCCGCGAAGCTGGGTGAGGCCATCGACACCCTGATCCGCGACCCCGAGCGCCGCCGCCGCATGGGACTTGCGGCGCGCACGCGCGCCCTCACCCGCTATTCGGCCACCGCCTTCAAGCAGGGCATGGAGACCGTCTACCGCGACGCTGTCGCCGCCCCGAGCGAGGAGCGATCGGCAACCTCCGAGCCGCCGCAGGCGACCGGCTGGCCGGACACCGTCCGGATCGCGGCGGCGCTGGCCTGGTCCGACATGCGGCACCGTTACGTCCGCTCGCTGCTCGGCCCGTTCTGGATGTCACTCCAGATGGCGATCGTGGTCGCGGTGCTCGGCTCGGTGATCGGGCAGATGTCGAATGGCAACATGATGACACGCCTGCCGATGCTGGCGCTGTCGATGACGGCCTGGACCTTCCTCAACAGCGTGGTGCTCGATGCGACCACGGCGCTCCAGAATTCCGCCAGCCTGATCCGCGACCGGGCGCTGCCCCCGGTCATCTTCCTCCTGCAATGCACGTTCCGCCAGGCGCTGTTCGCGCTCCATAACGCCTGCGTGCCGCTGGTGCTGTGGCTTCTCCTCTCGCCACATGACCTCTCTCACGCGCTGGCGGCGCTGCCCGGCCTCCTCCTTTTCGTGGCCTGCACCTTCGCCCTCAGCCTTGTCCTCGGCGCCATGGCAACGCGCTATCGCGACCTCAAGCCGATCATCGAATCCACCCTGATGCTCGCCTTTCTCGCCTCGCCCGTGATCTGGTCGTCGGACATGATCAACCACCGCTCGACGGTGATGCGGCTCAATCCGCTGACGCATCTGTTCGCGGTGTGGCGCGAGCCGCTGGTGGGCGGCCATGTCGATCCCGTCAGCATCGTCTACGTCCTCGTCGCGCTGGCGCTCCTGATCGTCGCGAGCGGCCTGACGCTGGTCCACCTGCGCAAAGCGGCATTCTGGATCTGACGCATGGTCTCGATCAGCCTTCGCAACGTCTGTCTCGACTATCCGCTCTACGGCGCCTACGACTTCTCGCTGAAGCGGCGACTGCTCGGGCACATCATCCGCGAGCCGGGCGAGATGCGGATCATCCGCGCCGTCGACAACGTCACGATCGAGGCCGAAGCAGGCAGCCGCATCGGGCTTGCCGGTCCCAACGGCTCCGGCAAGTCGACGCTGCTGCGGCTGATCGCCGGCGTCTATCCGCCGAGCAGCGGCAGCATCGCGGTCCAGGGCAACATCGTGCCCCTGCTCGGCCTGAACGCCGGCGTCAACCTGGATTTCGTGGCCGAGGACAACATCGCGCTGCTGCTGCGGATCAGCGGCCGCAAGCCGACCCGCGAGGTGATCGACAAGATCTGGGCCTTCACCGAGCTCGAGGCCCGCATGCAGCGGCTACCGCTGCGAATGTTCTCCTCGGGAATGCTGATGCGGGTGCTGTTTGCGACCGCCACCGCCTTCCCGGCCGATATCCTCCTGCTCGACGAATGGCTCAGCGTTGTCGACGAGCACTTTGCGGAGAAGGCACAGGAACGGCTGTTGAACCTCGTGTCGCAGGCGGCGATCGTGATCATCGCCTCGCATGACCAGCCGCTGCTGCGCCGCACCTGCACCAGCATCATCAATCTCGATCACGGCCGCATCGCCTCGACCGTCACGGTCGAGCCGCCGGCCACACACGCCCTTGAGCTCCGCGAGAAACGCGCATGAAACAGAACATCCTTGTCGTCTCCGAAGCGCTGGGCGAGCCCAACCACAAGCGCGGCATCTTCCACTTCACGCGCGAATTGATGCGCTCGCTCGCAGCCGAGGGGCACGAGCTGACGCTGCTGGTGGAGACCACGCGGCGCTATCGCAAGCTGCGGCGGCGCGAGCGGCGCACCGGGCTGTTCCCGGCGCAATCGCGCAACATCGAGCTGCTCGCGCTGTACCGCTTCCTCGACGAGGTCAACATGGGCGAGCCGGTCGTGCGTGGCGGCCTGCGCCGCACGCTCGACTGGATCCGCCACAAGGCCATCATGTCGGTGTCGTGGGACTACATCGTCTGCCTGCTGCGCGCGGTCGGCCTGCGTGGCCTCAACGCCCGGCTGATCGAGAACCGGACTGCCGCGCTCGAATACGTCCCGCCGGACCTGCGCCATCTCGAGCTGTTCCGCGACTTCCAGCTCGAGCCCGGCTTCTACAGCTATCAGGACTCCTCGGCCTTCTTCCTGCTGCCGCCGCCGCGGGTCGATGCGCGCGACTACGACGTCATCGTCGTGGACACCCCGACGCGGGTCGCGATCCGGCGCAGGCCAGACGCCAAGGTGATCTGCGTCGTCCACGACCTCTTGCCGCTCACCGACCTCAAGCTCAGCGACGTCGCCACGCGACTGTTCCTGTCGCGGCTCCTCACCAGCCTGCGCCAGGCCGACGAGCTCGCCTTCGTTTCAAACTACAGCATGATGCGGTTCAGGGAACTGTTGCCGCAATTTGCACACCTACCGGCGCGGGTCGTGTATCCCCGCACCCGGTTCGACGCCCCGGATGTCCTGCACCTCCCAGCCCCGTCGGGGCGTCCGGGGCGGCCGAGCTTTGTCGTCATCGTCTCGAACGAACCGCGCAAGAACGTCGCTACCGTCATTCGTGCCTTTCGTGGCGTGCCCCAGGCCGATCTCGTCGTGATCGGCTATGCCGGCGAGACCGGCCGGATGCGCAATCTCCCGCCGAACGTCCGCTTCGCCGGCTATGTCGACGAGCACGAGAAGGCCGCCCTGATCGCGGAGGCGCATGGCCTGATCATGCCGAGCTTTGCCGAAGGCTTTGGCGTTCCGATCATCGAGGCGCTGGCCGCGACCACACCGGTGCTGTGCTCGGATATCGCGGTGTTCCGCGAGGTCGCGGGCGAGCTCGCCGACTATTTCGACCCGTTCTCGACCGACTCGATCGCCGCTTCCGTCATCCGCGCGCTGACGCGGCAGGAGGAGTGGCGCGGCAATATCCGCGCGAGGCGCCACGAGCTTGCCGAACGCTTCGGTTACAAGACCCAGGCCCGCGACTTCCTCGGGCACGAGATGCCCACGGAGAGCCTCGTCGCCGCACAACTCGCATCGTAGGAATGACCGCGGAAGCCGCGACATGGTCCGGTCCTGCCGATCCGCAAGGCGGGCGCGGCCGATGGCGGACCCTCGGTCACTCGGCCGCACTGGCCCGGGTGGCAGATGTGTTCGCCATCCTGATCGCGGCGTCGCTGCCATGGTCGACCACGGCACCTTCGATCTTCGTCGGACTCTGGCTGCTGGCGGTCACGCCGACCATCGACTGGCGCGACTATGCGCGCGCGCTCACACGGCCGGCGTTTGCCCTGCCGTTCGCACTCCTGCTGCTTGCACTCCTCGGGGTGCTGTGGTCGGACGGCGCCTGGCCGGACCGGCTGCATGCGATCAAGCCGGTCGCAAAGCTCGTGCTCATTCCGCCGCTGCTCTACCATTTCAGCCGATCCGAGCGCAGCTTCCAAGTTTGCGTTGCTTTTCTCGCCTCCTGCGCGCTGCTTGCGGTGTTCTCCTGGATCGTGCTGGTCAATCCCGCCTGGAAGATCGCCGCGACGGCGTCATCAGGCGTTCCCGTCAAGAACTACATCGACCAGAGCCAGGAGTTCACGCTCTGCGCCTTTGCGCTCACCCTTCCGGCGCTCATCTTCTGGCGCAGCGGACGCGCGACCGCGGCGACCGCCTGCCTGGCATTGATCCTGCTGTTCACCGCCAACATGGTGTTCGTGGCCTCGGCCCGCACGGCCCTGCTCTGCATTGCGGTGCTGCTGGCCCTGTTCGCCTGGAGGCATCTGAGCCGGCGGGCAGCGCTGGTCCTGCTCGCAGGCACGCTCGCCGCGAGCGCGCTCGCCTGGACGACATCGCCTTATCTGCGCCAGCGCATCACGGACATCGCCATCGAATACAGCCACGGCCGTGAAAACATCAGCCGCGCCTCGACCGCGCAGCGGCTGACCTATTGGCGCAAGTCACTGCATGCCTTTGCCGAGGCCCCTCTGATCGGCCATGGCACCGGCTCGATCAAGCGCCAGTTCGAACGCGCCGCCACGGACGAGAGCAGCCTCGATGCGGAGATCGTCAGCAATCCGCACAACCAGACGCTCAACGTCGCGGTGCAATGGGGCCTCATGGGCGTCGTCCTGCTCTACGCGATGTGGATCGCGCAGCTTCGCCTGTTCCTGGACGAAGGCCTTGCCGCCTGGATCGGTCTGGTGGTCGTCGTGCAGAACATCGCAAGCTCGCTGCTGAACTCGCATCTGTTCGATTTCCACGAGGGCTGGATGTATGTGCTGGGCGTCGGCATCGCCGGCGGCATGACCCTGAAAGCCAAAGCCGGCAGCCGGCCGTGACTACTGGCTGCGCTCGTGGCCGACTTCGCCGGTGATGACGTCGCCGAACAGCTCCCAGGCCTGCCCGTTGAAGCGCATCAGCTGCATCTGCTCGATCGGGAAGTAATCATCGGGCGAAGTGTTGACCATGATGCCTGGCAGCATCAGGTCGGTGTGGAAATCCTTCAGGTTCGCGGCCTGCTTCATGACGTTCTCGCGGGTGAGATTGTCGCCGCACTGCTTCAGGACCTGCGCCATCGCCTCGGCCTGCACGTAGCCGTACAGGTTGTTGGCATTCGCCTTGTCGCCCTCGGGGTAATATTTGTCCATGAATGCGCGCCATGCCAGCACCGCCGGGTCCTTATCCCAGGTCGGATCGGTCGGGTCCTTCAGATACGCGGTCGAGATGATGTCCTTGGAATAGTCGAGCCCGGCGGGCTTCAGCACCGAAGCGATCGACGTGGCTGTGTTGCCCAGGAAGAACTTTGGCTTCCAGCCGAGCTCGCCGACTTTGCGGATCGCCTGCGCCGAACCTTTCGGTGCGGCCCACGAGAAGAAAATGTCCGCGCCGGAGTCATGCAGCGCGACGATCTGCGAGTCGATCGAGGGATCGCTGACCTCGTAGGATTTGTCGGCGATGATCATGCCGGCCTTGTCGCCGAGCCCGTCCTTCAGACCCTTGAACTGGTCCTTGCCGGCGTCGTCGTTCTGCCAGAACACCGCGATCTTGCTGTTCGGGAAATGATCGCGGATGTATTTTGCGTAGATCCGTCCCTCGCTCTGGTAGTTCGGCTGGAAGCCCATGGTCCAGGGAAAGTTCCTGGGATCCCCGAACTTGGTGCCGCCGGAGGCGACGAAGAGCTGCGGCACCTTCTTGGCGTTCATGTATTTCATGATCGCCGAATTCGAGGGCGTGCCGAGCGACTGGAAGATCAACAGGACCTCGTCGCTCTCGATCAGCTTGCGCGCCTGCTCGATCGCCTTCGGCGGCGAATAGGCATCGTCATAGCTGATGAAGTTGATCTTGCGGCCGTTGATGCCGCCCTGGTCGTTGATCATCCTGAAGAAGGCGGCCTCGGTCTTGCCGATCACACCATAGGACGAGGCCGGCCCGCTATAGGGCATGATGTTGCCGATCTTGATGTCGGTGTCGGAGGCGCCGGCGTCGTATTTCTTCTGCGCAAAGGCCGGTGTCGTGACCAGCACTCCGGCAGCAAGCATGGCGAGGGCAGCAACGTTCTTGCGACGACCCGGCATCGTTCTCTCCCCTGTGTTTTGTAGTCTTGTTTTGCGGCGAGTGTCGCAAGGGGGCTTGCCGCTGGCAAGCGCCGCGATTTTCCGCAAGATGAAACGCCGGGTCGGGGACTTACGCGACGCGCTGCAGCATCCTGAGAGCGCGCCCGTCGATCACGAGCAACGCACTGCCGATGACGATGGCGCCCGTGATCTCGCGCATGGAGATCGGCTCGCCCAGCAACAGCCATCCCAGCAGAATGGCGGTGACGGGAATGAGCAGCGTCACCAGCATGACATTGGTCGCGCCCGAACGCCGCAGGATCTGAAAGAAGACGATGTAGGCGAGCGCCGTCGACAGGCCGGCAAGGCCAAGCACCGCGAGCCAGGTTGTGACGTCCGGCATCGGCAGATGCCATGGCTGCTCCATCACGCCGGCGACAACCGCCATCATCGCCGTCGAGGCCATCAGTTGAAAAGTCGCCGTTCCAAGCGGAGCCGAGTCCTTCAACAGCCGTCTTGCCGCCAGCGCCGCAAAGCCATAACTGAGGGCGCCGCCCAGGCAGAGCAGAATGCCGAACCCCTGCCCTGGCCTCGTCTCGATGCCCCATCCGCGCAGGATGACCACGCCGACGACGCCCAGAACCACACCGGTGACCCGCCGCACCTGCAGGGCTTCCTCTCCCGCCATCGCCATCACGATCACCGTGAACAGCGGTGTGGTGGCATTCAGGATCGAAGCCAGTCCGCTAGGAATGAAAGTCTGGCCGATCACGATCAGCGAAAACGGAATGACGTTGTTGAGCAGCCCGATCACGACGAACGGCTTCCAGCCGGTCATGCCCCTGGGAAAGCCGATCCCTTGCGCGCGCAGGAGCGGCAGGAGAATAGCCGCGCCCAGCGCGACGCGCAGGAACACCAGCGTGAGCGGCGGCAATTCCCGCAGCGCCGCGCCGTTGAAGAAGAACG
The DNA here is from genome assembly GCF_028128955.1 of Bradyrhizobium sp. CCBAU 11386. Lineage (NCBI taxonomy): Bacteria > Pseudomonadati > Pseudomonadota > Alphaproteobacteria > Hyphomicrobiales > Nitrobacteraceae > Bradyrhizobium > Bradyrhizobium sp. CCBAU 11386. The sequence goes on along the minus strand of NZ_LBKA01000224.1, from coordinate 31,710 downwards.
AGCCACCCCAGAGGATCGAGAGCACGGCGAGCAGCGACCAGTCTCGCGCGTCGATCCGGTTGTCGTTGGGGGGCATGGCGTCTCACATCGGCAGTCAACCTCCGACTAGTACGGCGCGACGCGCTTTGCCACCCGATTTCCGGGAAGGTTTGGAATTCCCGTGTTCAGAAGCGATAGGGCGAACGCGGCTGCCCCATGTTGATGCGACCGGCTAGGACGGCTTCTTCGGCCGCGACACCAGCTCGATCATCTTGCCTTCGTCGTCATCAGGCATCGCAGCCTTCGCGCGCGCGTAGGATTCGACCGCGGCGCGTGCCACCAGCGGCTTGTCGGCAAGCAGGCTCTCGGCAAGCTTCACGGCATAGGCGGCATCCTTGTGCCGCAGCGCCGCCGTGAAGGTCGCGCCGCTGAAGTCGCGGGCGACCATGCGCTTGGAATGACGCTGCACCTGCGGGCTTGCGGCAACGCCGGCCTGGATCGACTCCAGCACCAGGTTCATGTCGAGCCCGGCCTGCTCGGCGATCGCGAGCCCTTCGGCAAGGCCGGCAATCTGGATCGCGCCCATCAAATTGTTGATGAGCTTGTAGACCGTGCCGGCGCCGACCGCGCCGAAATGGCGAATGGTCGAGCCGATCGGTTCGAGATAGGGCCGCGCGCGATCGAGGTCGGCGGCATCTGCGCCGACCAAAAGCGTCAGCTTTCCGCTTGCTGCCGCATCCGGCAATCCCGTCACGGGGCAGTCGATGTAGATCAGCCCGCGCGCGTTGAGCTCGCGGCCCATCTCGCGCGCGTGGTCATAGGAGATGGTGGAGCATTCGATCGCGATGGTGCCGGCCTTGGCGGTCTTGGCCGCGCCCTTCGGTCCCAGCCAGACCGCGCGCGAGGCCTCGTCGTCGGCGACCATGGTCACGACCGCATCGGCATCGATCGCGGCATCCTCAGGCGAGGTCGCCCAATGCGCGCCGCGCGCGATCAAATCCTCAGCCTTGGGCTTGCTGCGATTCCACAGCGTCACCGTGAAGCCGGCATCGAGATAACGGCCGGCCATGCCATGGCCCATCCGTCCAAGCCCGATGAAGGCGACGCGGGGCATGGCTAATCCACATCCTCGATGTCGGCGCCAGGGGTGCCGAAGGCGCGCTGCGCCAGCGTTGCGGCCATGAAGTCGTCGAGCTCGCCGTTGAGCACGCCCGAGGTGTCGGAGGTCTGCACGCCCGTGCGCAGATCCTTCACCATCTGGTAGGGCTGGAGCACGTAGGAGCGGATCTGGTGGCCCCAGCCGATATCGGTCTTGGCGGCCTGGTCGGCGGCGGCCTTCTCCTCGCGCTTCTTCAGCTCGATTTCATAGAGACGAGCGCGCAGCATGTCCCAGGCCTGCGCCCGGTTCTTGTGCTGGGAGCGGCCGGCCTGGCAGACCACCGCAACGCCGGTCGGAATATGCGTCAGCCGCACCGCGGATTCGGTCTTGTTGACGTGCTGGCCGCCGGCGCCGCCCGAGCGCATGGTATCGGTGCGGACGTCGGATTCCTTGATGTCGATCTTGATGCTGTCGTCGATGACCGGGAACACCTGCACACTGGAGAAGGACGTGTGCCGCCGCGCGTTGGAATCGAATGGCGAGATGCGCACCAGCCGGTGCACGCCCGCTTCGGTCTTCAACCAGCCATAGGCGTTGTGCCCCAACACCTGGATCGTCGCCGACTTGATGCCGGCCTCTTCGCCCTCGGACTCTTCGAGGTACTCGACCTTGAAGCCGTGCGTCTCCGCCCAGCGCGTGTACATGCGCAGCAGCATCTGCGCCCAGTCCTGGCTCTCGGTGCCGCCGGCTCCGGCATGGACCTCGAGATAGGAATCGAAGCGGTCGGCTTCGCCCGACAGCAGCGCTTCGAGTTCGCGCCGGGCGACTTCCTTCTTCAGGGCCTTCAGCGCAGCTTCGGCTTCGGCGACGACGCCGTCATCGCCCTCGGCCTCGCCGAGCTCGATCATGCCGATGTCGTCCTCGAGCTCCTGCTCGACCTTGCCGATGCCTGAGAGCGAGTCCTCCAGCGAGGTCCGCTCCTGCATCAGCTTCTGGGCCTTCTGGGGATCGTTCCAGAGGTTGGGATCTTCTGCGAGCTTGTTCAGCTCAGCGAGGCGCGCCGTCGATTTCTCGACGTCAAAGATGCCTCCTCAGCAGCCCGACTGACTGCTTGATCTCTTCTACCAACCGTTCGATTTCGGCGCGCATCTCGTTCTCTGGTCTCGCGGAATCCCGCGTGCATTGGAGCTGGGGATGTAGCGGCGGCGGCCGCAAAGCGCAACCGCCGCTGCGAATAACGTCTGTCTTGTCCTAAGCCTAGTAGAGCCCGCCGGTGCCCGGCCGCATGAAGAAGCCGGAATCCGGCTGCTGCTGCTGCGACGCCGGCATGCGCCCGTCGGCGTCGGCAACGCCGATGACCGAATAATTGTCCGGCGGCGCCGTGCCCGGCTTGAAGGCTTCGAGGATGGTCCCGCCGGTCTCGCCCGGACCGGCGCGCATGCCGCTCTTGGCGACGACGCGCACGAGCTTGATGCCGGCCGGCACCTTGAACGGGACCGCCGGCTTGTCGGCGAGTGCGAGCTTGAGGAAATCGCGCGCGATGGGAGCAGCCAGATGGCCGCCGGTCGCAGCGTTGCCTCTGCCGAGCGCACGCGGCTTGTCGTAGCCCATATAGATGGCGACGGCGACGTCGGGCGAGAAGCCGACGAACCAGGCGTCCTTGGCCTCGTTGGTCGTACCGGTCTTGCCGGCGATCGGCTTGCCGACCTCCTTGACCACGGTCGCGGTACCGGCCTGGACCACGCCTTCCATCAGCTCGGTGATCTGATAGGCGGTCATGGAGTCGAGCACCTGCTCGCGGCGATCGATCAGCTGCGGCTCGGCCTGGTTCTTCCAGCCGCCCGGCGCGTCGCAGCCGCGGCATTCGCGCTGGTCGTGCTTGAAGATGGTGCGGCCGTAGCGATCCTGGATACGGTCGATCAGGGTCGGCTTCACGCGGCGACCACCATTGGCGAGCATCGAATAGGCCGTGACCATGCGCATCGCCGTGGTCTCGCCGGCGCCGAGCGCGTAGGAGAGATAGTTCGGCAGCTCGTCATAGACGCCGAAGCGGCGGGCATATTCGCCGATCAGGGGCATGCCGATGTCCTGCGCGAGGCGCACCGTCACGGTGTTGAGCGACTGCCGCAGCGCGTTACGCAGCGTCACCGGCCCCTGGAACTTGCCCGAGGAGAAGTTTTCCGGCCGCCACACGCCGGCGCCCTGGCCCTGGTCGATTTCGATCGGCGCGTCGAGCACCACGGTCGAGGGCGTATAGCCGTTGTCGAGCGCGGCCGAATAGACGATCGGCTTGAAGGACGAACCGGGCTGCCGGTAGGCCTGGGTGGCGCGGTTGAACTGGCTCTGGTCGAACGAGAAGCCGCCGACCATCGCGAGCACGCGGCCGGTCCAGGGATCCATCACCACCATCGCGCCCGACACTTCGGGGATCTGGCGCAGCCGGTACTGTCCCTCGACCGGGTTGCCGTCCTTGTAGAGCGGATCGGCATAGATCACGTCGCCGGGCTGGAGCACCTGCGACACCGCCGTTGCCGCCCTGCCCTTCGCAGGGCCGGTAGCCGCCCTTGCCCATTTGATGCCATCGAGCGTGATGAGGCCGGTCTCGCGCTGCTTGCTGACGGCGCCGCCGAGCTCGCGGCTCGGCTGGAAGCCGATGCGCGCCGACTGGTCGCTGGTCTCCAGCACCACTGCCATACGCCACGGCGAGATGTCGGAGAGCGACTTGATCTCGGCGAGCTTGACGCCCCAGTCGCCCGACGTATCGAGCTTGCTCATGGCGCCGCGATAGCCCTGCTGCTCGTCATAGTTCACGAGGCCCGCGACCATAGTCTTGCGCGCCATGACCTGGATCTTCGGATCGAGCGTGGTGCGGACAGACAGGCCGCCCTCGTAAAGCTTCTTCTCACCGTAGCGCTCGAAGATGTCGCGGCGGACCTCCTCGGCGAAATATTCACCGGCGAAGGTGTGGGCGCCGTTGGACCGGTTGGTGACGGCCAGCGGCTCCTTGCGCGCCTTCTCGGCGTCGGCCTGCTTGATCCAGCCGTTCTCCTGGAGACGGTCGACCACGTAGTTGCGGCGCTCGATGGCGCGGTCGCGGTTACGCACCGGATGCAGCGTCGCCGGCATCTTCGGCAACGCCGCGAGATAGGCGGCTTCCGCCACCGTCAGCTCGTTCACCGACTTGTCGAAATAGACCAGCGAGGCGGCCGCGATGCCGTAGGCACCGAGGCCCAGATAGATTTCGTTCAGATACAGCTCGAGGATCTTGTCCTTCGAGTAGGTCTTCTCGATCCGCATCGCCAGCAAGGCTTCCTTGATCTTGCGGGCGAAGGAGACCTCGTTGGTCAGAAGGAAGTTCTTGGCGACCTGCTGGGTGATGGTGGAGGCGCCCTGCGGACGCCGGTTGGAGCCGTAGTTCTGGATGTAGACCAGACCTGCGCGCGCCATGCCGGTGTAGTCGATGCCGCCATGCTCGTAGAAATTCTTGTCCTCGGCCGCGAGGAAGGCGTTGATCACGAGCTTCGGCACCGCCTGGATCGGCAGATACAGCCGCCGCTCCTTGGCGTATTCGCCGAGCAGCGAACCGTCGACCGCGTGCACACGCGTCATCACCGGCGGCTCGTAATCCTGAAGCTGAGAGTAGTCCGGCAAGTCCTTGGAGAAATGCCAGATCAGGCCCGCCACGGCCCCGACACCGACAAGGAACACCACCGTTCCCGCGGCGAACAGGAAGCCCATGAACCGCACCAGCAAGCGCATTATCTGTTTATCCGTTCAAACTCTGGATCAGCCCGAAGATCAGCCCAAGGCGCCCACCAAAACAGGCGCCAACCTCACGTCGCGAATTCACCGGCCTACTCAATTACGTCAGTGCCGGACCTAAGACGCTCGCCGAACGGGATTCTCGCCGATTCCGGAACCCCCTGCGGCGTTTTTATAAATCGCCCGCTGTGGCCAAACTAGGGCTTTTGCGGCGGGACGGAAAAACCCTTCCTCAATTCGACGATCCCCCGGTCGTCAATTCGACGATCCGGCGGTCGCCAGCCGTTTGGCCAGGAACCCGTCGATGGCTTGCGCCATCGAGCCCACGGCACGGGACCGCCAGCCCTCGGAGACAAGATGCCCGAGATCGCCTTTATTGGAGACATAACCGATCTCGACCAGCACCGACGGCACATCGGGCGCCTTCAGCACCCGGAAACCGGCCGATTTCAGCGGATGCTTGTGCATCCGCACGGTCGACTTCATTTCGCCCATCAGCAAATGCGCAAAACGGTTTGAAAATGTGCGGGTTTCCCGCTGCGTCAGATCGATCAGGATGTCGGCGACATCGGTCGGCTCCTCCGTGAGGTTGAAGCCGGCGATCGCGTCCGCGCGGTTTTCCGCATCAGCCAGACGTTGGGCCTCGGCATCGGAGGCCTTGTCGGACAGCGTATAGATGGTGGCGCCCTGGGCATCCCCCTCGGCGCGCGGCAGCGCGTCGGCATGAATCGAGACGAACAGCGCGGCCTTGAGGTTGCGGGCGACTTTGACCCGGTCGTTGAGCGGGATGAACGTGTCGTCGTTCCGCGTCATCACAACACGATACTTGCCGGCCTTTTCCAGTCGGTCGCGCAATGCCAGACCGAAGGCCAGCACCAGGTTCTTCTCGCTTTCGCCGCTCGACTGCGTGCCGTTGTCGATGCCGCCGTGGCCGGGGTCGATCACGACGACCGGCCGACCATCGGCCTTCTGCTGCGCCGTTTCCGGGGCTGCCGTCGCGGGCACCGTGGCGGGCGGCGCATCGGCAATCGCGGGCCGCAGTTCGGGACGGTTTTCAGGGGCGAGCGATTGCACGAAGGCGGCGCGGTCGACCTCCTCCAGCTCGAGCACGAGCCGGGCCGGCTGGCCGTTGGCCGCCTCCACTACGTAAGAATTGGCGATCTTGGCCGGCCCCGTCAGGTCGAACACGATTCGCGAGCCGCCGGGCATGACGAGCCCATAGCGGAAGGCCTTGACCAGCCCCCGCCCCCCGGATCCCGTGCCGGCGGGCAGCTGAAAATTGACCTGGGGCACATCCACCACCACCCGGTACGGGTCGGCGAGCGTCACGGCGCGGAAGCTGACGGTCTGGTCGATGTCGAGGATGAAGCGGGTCTGCTTGCCATCGCCAGCCAGCCGGGCGGCCGAGGCGATTGGAAAATTCGCTGCCGCAGCAGAGGGTTGCGGCTGGCTTTCCGCAGCGCTCAGGCGGGAGGAATCAGCACATGGCAATGCTGCGGCGCACAGAAGCGCGCATCCCAGCAAGACCCTTTGTTTTGCGCGGCTCGCCACCGATTCCGTGCCTCCGAGCAGCTTTTTTAACGCAATAGAACCACAGGGTTAATCGATCCTTAATGACAGAAACGCGAAACTCGCTGACTGTGACCGCCGTGCGACGCTCCCTTGCACGGATGGCCCATTCCTCGTATGTACGGAATGCTGACGGCCGATATTTCCGGTTGTGTCGCATTCAGCCTCCCGGTGCAGCGCCGGAACTCTCAAGGTTTGGGAATTCCAGCGTTTTCCGTTCTCCTCTAAGACCAGCGCGGTGCGCGGCAGCGAGGTGGAGCGGGCCAAGCCCCGGCGGCGGACGGTTCCCGGATACCACGTTTCCGGGACGGTTCGGACAGCGACGTAACTCATTGCCCGGTCCCTTGATCCCAAGGGAGCGGTTCGTGATCCCCAAGGCGAGCGCGCTCGCGCCATGCCTGGCCAGCAGCAACTGATTGAGGGGCGGCCCCGCCGCCCAATGTTTCATACGGGCCGACGCTTGATGCGCCAGACTGTGCCGACGAATTCTGAAGGACCATTCGCGACGCTGCGGAGTGATAATCCCGCGCGCCGCCATGGCCCTGAGGCTTCCGGTCCGGCAAGGCGCGAGAGACGGCGTTTCGGCCTTCCCCTCACCCCCGAATCAGGTGGACCGTCGCGTCACCCGGCGGCGCGATACGCGCCCACGGTGTATCGCGCCCGCCGCCGCCAAGAGTTAAGACATGCCGAACAAGATGTTGATCGATGCCACCCACCCGGAGGAGACCCGGGTCGTCGTGGTCCGCGGCAATCGCGTCGAAGAGTTTGATTTCGAGACTGCGCAACGCAAGCAACTGCGCGGGAATATCTACCTCGCCAAGGTCACAAGGGTCGAACCCTCGCTCCAGGCCGCCTTCGTCGAATATGGCGGCAACCGCCACGGCTTCCTCGCCTTCAGCGAAATCCATCCCGACTACTACCAGATCCCGGTCGCCGACCGGCAGGCGCTGATCGAGGCCGAGGAACAGGCCCATCGCGAGGCCGAGGAAGAGAGCGAGAACCGCTCGCACGGCCGCCGCCGCTCGCGTCACCGCAATGCCCGCCGCCGCGGTCATGGCGAACGGGTCCGCAGCGACATCGTCGAGGGCCTCGACGCCGGCGCCGATCCCGCGGCCCAGCCGGTCGATGGCGAGCCGAGGGCCGCCAACGCCGAGGGCGCTCCGCAAGAGGGCGAGCATCTGCACGCCGACGCGGAGCATCACGGCGAGCACGATGCCCATGATCACAACGAACATGATCACCACGATCATGATCACCATGAACACGGGCACGACGACCATCATCACGATCACGACGACCGTGGTCATGACGGCGGGCACGATCATCACGACCATGATCATGCCGACGAGACGCCCGCGCCTGTCGCGGCCGTTGGCGCCGAACCGGTGGTCGAGGCCGCTGCCGAACCGCAGGAGGCGACCTCCGAAGCGCACGCAGAGGCTCTGGCCGAAGCCGTGACCGCCGCCGCTGAACCGGCTGATGCCGTGTACGCTGCCGGCGAAAGCGCGGAAGCTCCGCATCACGACGCTGAAGCGGCGGCCGAGGACGACGACGAGGAGGATGACGACGGCGAGGAAGCCGAAGAGGAAGTCGTCGAATCCGTCGGTGGCGATGACGTGATGGAGGAAGTGCCGGAGCGCACCTTCCGTCCGCGCCGCCAGTACAAGATCCAGGAAGTGATCAAGCGCCGCCAGGTGATGCTGGTGCAGGTCGTCAAGGAAGAGCGCGGCAACAAGGGTGCGGCGCTGACGACCTATCTCTCGCTCGCCGGCCGCTACGCCGTCTTGATGCCGAACACCGCGCGCGGCGGCGGCATCAGCCGCAAGATCACCAGCGCCCAGGACCGCTCGCGTCTGAAGGAAGTGGTGCAGGATCTCGACGTGCCCGAGGGCATGGGCATCATCCTGCGCACCGCCGGCGCCGCCCGCACCAAGCCCGAGATCAAGCGCGACTTCGAATATTTGATCCGGATGTGGGAGACGGTGCGCGACCTGACGCTGAAGTCGCAGGCCCCGACCCTCGTCTATGAGGAAGGCTCGCTGATCAAGCGCTCGCTGCGCGACCTCTACAACAAGGAGATCGACGAGATCTCGGTTGCCGGCGAATCCGGCTACCGCGAAGCACGCGACTTCATGAAGATGCTGATGCCCGCCAATGTCAGTGCGGTGAAGCAGTATCGCGACGGCCAGCCGCTGTTCTCGCGCATGGGCGTCGAGAGCCAGCTGGATGCGATGTTCTCGCCGACCGTGCAGCTGCGCTCCGGCGGCTACATCGTGATCAACCAGACCGAGGCGCTGGTCTCGATCGACGTCAACTCCGGTCGCTCGACGCGCGAACACCATATCGAGGACACCGCGCTCAAGACCAATCTGGAAGCGGCCGAAGAGGTCGCCCGCCAGCTCCGCCTGCGCGACCTCGCCGGCCTGATCGTCATCGACTTCATCGACATGGACGAGAAGCGCAACAACCGTGCGGTCGAGCGCAAACTGTCCGATTGCCTGCGGCAGGACCGCGCGCGCATCCAGGTCGGACGCATCTCGCATTTCGGCCTGCTCGAGATGTCGCGCCAGCGCATCCGTGCCAGCGTGCTGGAATCCTCGACCGATCCCTGCCCGCATTGCGGCGGCACCGGCCATGTCCGCTCGGTGTCCTCGGTTGCGCTCCAGCTTCTGCGCGGCCTCGAAGAGATCCTGATGAAGGGCGCGACCCACAATCTCGTGGTCCGCACCCGCACCGATGTCGCGCTCTACGTGCTGAACCACAAGCGCGGCCATCTGCGCGACCTCGAAAACGGCTTCAAGGTCACCCTGGCGGTCATCGCCGACCCGAGCGTCAGCGGACCGCAGGCCTACCTCATCGATCGCGGCGAGCAGGTGCATACGCTCGAAGCCGCCAAGGCGCTGCTCGCGGCGCAGGCCGCGGCAAGCCCGCCCCCGGCGGTTGAAGAGGCCTATGACGACGAGGAGTTCGATCCGGAGCTGGAATCCGAGATCGAGTCCGAGGAGACCGAAGGTCTCACTGAAGAGCAGGCTGCCGGCGAGGCAGCCCCCGAGCAGGACGGTCAGCGCCGCAAGCGCCGCCGTCGCCGGCGCGGCCGCGGTGGCCAGCGCGACGGCGAGCTGCGCGAGGATAGCGCCCCCATGCTTCCCGAGGCGGCCGTGGCTGCCGGCGAAGGCGATGAGGACGCCGAGTCCGAGCAGGACGGCGAAGAAGGCGAGGAACAGGCAGCCCGTGGCGAGCAGCAGGGCGGCGGCGAGCGCCGGCGCCGGCGTGGTCGCCGTGGCGGACGCCGTCGGCGTGGCGGTGGCGAGGAAGGTCTTGCCGGCTCCATCGGCGACGAACTCGGCACCCAGTCACCATCGGAAGCTGTCGAAGCGGCATTTCGACAGCTTTGGCGGCGAGGCTGCGCCCTCGATCGCGCAGGCCGAGCACACCGCCGAGCCGCAAGTCACCCAGCCAGAGCCGCGCGCCGACGTGCAGGCTGAGGCACCGGCCCAGCCGGAGCCAGCTCCTGCTGTCGTAGCGGCAGAAGAAGAGCCCGCCGACGACAAGGCCGCGCGGCGTCGCTCCACGGTCCGGGAAAAGGTGAGCTTCCTGTCGAGCAGCCCGAGCGAGCCCGCAGCACCGGTTGCGCAGGCGAGCGAACCGGTCGCGCCGCCCGCGCCGGCACCTGCGCCCGCACCGGAACCGGCAAGCGAGACGCCGGCCGCCCCGCGCCGCGCCGGCTGGTGGTCCCGCCGTTTCGGCGGCGGCGAGTAAAATCGGACACAGAATAGAAAACGCCCGGCCAGGCCGGGCGTTTTTCGTTTCACCGCCCGCCGAACCGCTATGGCGGCAGTTCGTCATCACCGAGCGGCGCCACATCGCGCGAGGCGATCTGGCGGAGCTGGTCGTAGAGATCGGGCGCCTCGCTGGTGCACAGGCAGACGCCTTTTGCGGAAGGCGCCTCGCCGGCATTGAGGTAGGCGTGGCCCATGGTGCTGTCGAGATAGATGCCGTCGCCCTCACCGAGGATCTCGGGCGCGTAGAACTCGGTATGGACGGCGACGCGTCCGCTCGTCACCAGAAAATATTCCTCACCGCCATGGCGCAGCAGCGGGCCGAACTCCTCCAGCGAGCGCGCACGAACCTCGGCCACGATCGGCACCATGCGTTTGCCGATCAGATCGGTGCACTGATAGGTGTAGGTGTAGAACTTGGTGGTGATCACCTGGCCCTGCCCGGCCCGGCTGATGCTCCGCCGCGCGGTGACCGGCCGGCCCTGCGCAGGGGCCGCGACCGCCGGATTGAACAGCTCGGCGATCTCCATCTTCAGGCCCGAGGTGAGCTGGAGCAGCTTGTCATAGGTGAGCGACATCAGGCCGTTCTCGACCTTCGACAGGGTCGAGAGCGCCATGCCGGTCCGCTCCGCCACCTGCTTGAGCGTCAGGCCGCGGGCCTGGCGGGCCGCCTTCAGGCATTGGCCGAGCTGGGAATTGGCACCTTCGGGCGTCGTTATCTCGCTCATGCGACAACCCTATCACGGCGATGGAAAAATTGTTGGCCTATCCGTCTAATCTTTTTGGCCAAAACGCCCCTTGAGAAGCCCATTTGGTGGCCGGTTGGGCAAAAGCACCAGCATTTGTGCATGAAATGCCCCGGTTTGACGATTATTGGTGCGCCTCCTTTACTTTCCGATATGCTAAATCGTTTTCATAATCTGAAAGGGATTGGCATTGTCCGGACTTTGCGATTCCAGTGCCGTTGAGCTGCGCCGCCTGCTGGCCGCGCGGGCAATCTCGCCCGTCGAGCTGCTGGAGGCCTGCCTGTCGCGCATCGCCACCATCAATCCTGCCGTGAATGCCGTCGTGACATTGGACGTGTCAGGCGCACACCAGGCGGCAAAGGCAGCCGAAGCCGCCATCCTGCGCGGCGAGGATCGCGGCGCGCTGCACGGCCTCCCCGTCCTGATCAAGGACACCCAGGACACCGCCGGGCTGCGTTCCACCTATGGCAGCCCCCTGTTGCGCGACAATGTCCCGGTTGCCGACCAGGGCTCGGTCGCGCGGCTGCGCGCTGCCGGCGCCATCATCTTCGGCAAGACCAACACGCCGGAATGGGCCGCCGGCGGCAACACCCGCAATCCCGTGTTCGGCGCGACCGGCAATCCCTTCGATCCCATGCGCTCGGCGGCCGGCTCCTCCGGTGGCTCGGCGGTGGCGCTCGCCTGCGGCATGGCCCCGCTCGCCTCGGGCTCGGACACCGGCGGCTCCTTGCGCAATCCGGCCGGCTTCTCCGGCATCGTCGGCCTGCGTCCGTCCTACGGTCTCGTGGCCAGCGAGAAGCGCGCCTTCGGCTGGTCGAACCTGTCGACCGACGGACCGATGGCACGCAATGTCGCCGACACCGCGCTGATGCTGTCGGTGATGGCGAGCGACGATGTCCGCGATCCCTTGGCCTATACGCTGCCCGGCGAGCCCGTGCGCGGTCGCGCCGAACGCTGGGCCGCCCCCCGTCCCGCCGACCTCGGCAAGCTGCGCCTCGCCTTCACGGAGGACTTCCGCTTCGCCCCGACCGAGCAGGCAATCCGCCGCGTGTTCCGCGATCGCGTGAACAAGCTCGCGCCGCTGTTCGCCGACTGCCGCGAGGCGACGCCGGATTGCTCCGGCGCCGACGACGCATTCGCGGTTCTGCGCGCCGGCCTGTTCCTGGCGATGCACGGCAAGAATTACAAAGAGCGCCCCGAAATGCTCGGCCCGAATGTCCGCGCCAATGTCGAGGAAGGCCTGAGCTACACGCTCGAGGACCATGGGCGCGCCGCAACGACGCAGACGCGGATCTATCGCGCCTACCAGACCTTCTTTGAAACCTGCGACGTGCTGATCAGCCCGACCATTACGCTGAGCCCGCGACCCTGGTCAGAACTCTATCCCGCCGAGATCGACGGCGTGCCGACCAAATCCTATTTCCACTGGCTCGCGCTCGCCTATGCCGTCACGCTTCCCGGCCACCCCGCGATCAGCATTCCGCTCGGCCTCGATGAAGCCGGCCTGCCGTTCGGCCTTCAGATCGTCGGCCCGCGCGGCGGCGACGCGATCGTGCTCTCGGTCGCCGCAAGCATCGAGGCCGCGTTCGCAAGCGATGCGCAATTGTGCCGGCCGGTACCCGACCTGGCACGGCTCGCCGCGGCACCGCCACTGTCGGCCGCGCCCGGTTTCCTCACCTGGGAATGAGCCGACACCAGCCCTGGCTGCACCGCCCGCCAACGGAGATGAGCATGACGGAACTGCCGAGGAAAACCAGCGTCATCGCCTTCGTCCTGCTCTACATCGCCTACTGCATCTCCTACATCGACCGCGCGGCGATCTCGCTGGCGCTGGCGCAGATCGGCAAGGACTTCAATCTCCAGGCCGCCGATCTCGGCATCGTCATCAGCGCGTTCTTCCTCGGCTATGCCGCGATGCAGGTACCGGGCGGCTGGCTCTCCGACCGCTTCGGCTCGAAATATGTGGTGATCGTCACCATCGTGATGTGGTCGCTGTTCACGGCGTTCACGAGCATCGCCTGGTCGCTGACCTCGCTGATCGCGATCCGCTTCATCTTCGGCATCGCCGAGGGCGGCTTTCCGCCGGCGAGCATCCGCGCCATCTCCGAAGTGTTCAAGAAGGATAGCCGGCCGAAGATGTCGGCGCTGCTGCTGTCCTCGAACTATGCCGGCAGCATGGTCGCGCCGCTGATCATGGCGCCGCTGATCCTTTGGCTCGGCTGGCGCCATGCTTTCAACGCCATCGGCATCGCGGGCATCGTCTTCGCGGTGGTCTATTTCGTCTTCGTCCCCTATCTGGGACGCCCGGGCAACGCCGATGCCGGCGCGCCGGCCAAGCCCGAAAGCCGCGCGCCGATGCGCGAGCTCATGAAGAATCCGCTGCTGTGGCAGTTGATGGTGGTGTGGTTTGGCCTCAGCTGCGTCAACAAGGGCCTGGATTCCTGGATGCCGCTCTATCTGCTCCAGCACCGCGGGCTCGACCTCAAGACCGTCGGCGTGGTGGCGCCGATCCCGTTCGTGATGGCGACGATCGCGACCGCGATCGGCGGCTGGGTGATGACGACGTTCTTCTCCGAGCGCGAAAAATATCTGCTGATCGGCAGCTCCGCATTGACCGGCATCTTCCTCTACGCCATGTACAAGGCGGAGACGATCACGATGCTGATCGTCTTCCAGTCGCTGGTCTACTTCTTCAAATCCTTCGTGCTGGCCTCGGTGATTGCGCTTCCGACCAAACTGCTCCGCGACGACCAGATCGGATCCGGCGTCGGCATGGTCAATCTCGGCGGTCAGAGCGCGGGCTTCGTCGCCCCCGTCGCCATCGGCTTCATCGTGACCGGAACCGGATCGTTCGATGCCGCCTTCGGTTTCCTGGTGGCGATGACGGCGTTGTCCGTCGTGGTCGCGGCAACCATCAGCACGGCGCAGCCGAGGCTCGCACCACAACCGGCCTGACAGGAGCATTCTGCCATGCAAAGCGCGATCGTTCTCGGCGGCGGCATGATCGGCGTGAGCGCGGCGCTGCACCTCCAGCAGCGCGGCTGGTCCGTCACGCTGGTCGACCGCAGGGAGCCGGGCCGCGAGACCAGCTACGGCAATGCCGGGATGATCCAGGCGGAAGCCGTCCGCCCCTATCCGATGCCGCGCGACCTCGCCTCGCTCCTGAAGATCGCGACCGGGCGCACCAATGACGTGCGCTACAGCCTGTCGTCGCTGCATCTCCATATCGAGCCCCTGCTCCGCTACTGGTGGCATTCGGCGCCGAAGCGGCATCGTGAGGCGATCGACGCCTGGGCCCGGCTGATCGCCTATGCGACGGCAGAGCACGACATCCTCATTCGCGAGGCCCATGCCGACAATCTCATCCGTCGCGCCGGCTACCGGGCGCTGTATCGCGACGCCGCGTCACTGGATCTCTCGATCAAGGCTGCCGAGGAAGACCAGCACGAGTTCGGCGTGAACTTTCGTGTGCTCTCGGGCAGCGAGCTCGCCAAGGCCGAGCCGGTCCTGCGCGACGATCTCCCTGGCGCGATCCATTGGCTCGACACCTGGACCGTGTCCGATCCCGGCGCACTGGTGACGGCCTATGCCGAGCTGTTCGAGCGCCTCGGCGGCAGGATCGTGCTGGGTGATGCGCAGTCGCTGCGGCAGACCGCGAGCGGCTGGTCGGTCGACACTGATCAGGGGCGCATCGATGCCGCCCATGCCGTCGTGACACTCGGGCCATGGTCGCCCGATCTGTTGTACAAATTCGGCTATCGCATCCCGCTGGTGCGCAAGCGCGGCTACCACATGCATTACAGCGGCGGCGCCTCGCTCGATCTGCCGCTGATCGACAAGGCCGGCGGCTACGCCATGGGGCCGATGGCCAAGGGCATCCGCATCACCACGGGTGCGGAGCTGACGAGCCCGGACGCGCTTGCAACACCGGTGCAGCTCGCCAGTGCCGAAGCATCCGCCCGCGAGCTGATCGATCTCGGCAAACGCGTCGAGCCCGACCCGTGGTTCGGCACCCGTCCTTGCACGCCCGACATGCTGCCGGTGCTCGGCCCCGCCCCGCGCCACCCGGGCCTCTGGATGAATTTCGGCCACGGCCACCAGGGCTTTACGCTGGGCCCCGCGACCGGGCGCCTGCTCGCCGAGATGATGAGCGGCGAGACGCCGGCGATCGATCCGACGCCGTACCGGCCGGAGCGGTTCTAGCTTTCGGTTTTCGCGGCGAGGATCGCGAGCGCGGCTGACAGGCGCATCAGCGGGTCATCCCATTCGCGCGGGACACGTTGCCGGAACAGCCGCATGGTCGGATACCACGGACTGTCCTCGCGGTCGCGCAACCAGCGCCAGTCGAGCGCGTAAGGCGTCAGCATCCACACTGGACGGCCGAGCGCGCCGGCAAGATGCGCAACCGACGTGTCGACGGCGATGACGAGATCGAGCGCGGCGACCGCCGCTGCGGTGTCGGCGAAATCGCCGAGCGCGGGCGCAAGATCGACGATGCCGCTGCCGAGCGCCGCCAGCACCTCGCCATCCCCGGGCCGCGGCTCCTTTTGCAGGCTGTAGAGCTGCACGCCTGGCATCGCGAGGCGCGGCAGCACGGCTTCGGCCGACAGCGAGCGCTGCCGGTCGCCCTTGTGCCTGGCATTGCCGGCCCAGACCACGCCGACCTTCAGGGCCGTCACATCCGCGAGCGCCGCACGCCAGCGTAACAGTGTTGCGGGATCTGGATGCAGATAGGGGATGTCGGCCGGAATGGTGTCGAGCGTGGTGCCGAAGATCCGCGGCAGGCTCATCAACGGCAGTTGCAGATCGAACGGCGGCAGCACTTCGCCGCGCGGGATCACGGTCACGTCGGGCAATTGCCGCAGCAGCGAGGCAAGCGCGGGCTGAACCTGGAGAATGATCCTTGCGCCTCGCGCAACCACCATCGGCAGATAGCGCACGAAATGCAGGACATCGCCGAGCCCGTATTCGGCGAACAGCAGCAATGTGCGGCCATCAAGCGGCTCGCCCTGCCATTCCGGCTCGGTGAACGAGGGATCGCCGTCCGACAGCGTCCTGCATTTGCGCCGCCAGCGATAGGCCTCGAAGCCATCAGCGAAGTCGCCGTTCATCAGCAGGAAATGCGCATGATTGTACTGCGCGAGCGGCTGCTCCGGATCGAGCGCGATCGCGCGATGCGAGACCGCGAGCGCCTCGTCGATCGCGCCGGCATTGCGCAGCGCGACCGCGAGATTGGCGTGGCCCTTGGCATAGGCGGGATCGGCCACGACGGCGCAGCGATGCGCCGCGACCGCGTCGGCAGCCCGCTCCTGCTTCTCGAACATGATGCCGAGATTGGTCCAGGCCGGGGCGTGATCCGGCTTGAGCAGCAGCGCGTGCTCGCAGGCGGAAATCGCCTCGTCCAGCGTGCCGAGCTCGGAGAGGCAGGCACCGAGATTGCTTGCGATCACGTGATCGGACGCATCGAGCGCAAAAGTCCGCCGGTAGATCTCGGCAGCATCGTGCAAGTGGCCGGCCTCGTGCAGCACGAGGCCGAGCAGAGGCAGCGCCGGACCGTTGCCCGGCGCACGCGCAATCGCCCGGCGGTAGGAGACGATGGCGTCATCGAGCAACCCCTGCCGGTAGAGCGCGGCGCCGAGATTGCAGAGCAGCCCGGGATCGTCAGGGTCTTCGTCGAGCGCGCGGCGATAGGCGGCTTCCGCCTCGTCGAGCCTTGCCTGGTCCACGAGGAGATTGCCGAGATTGAGCCAGACGCCGCGATAGGTTGGCTCCCTTGCAATGACGGCGCGATAAGCCTCTTCGGCCTCGGCGAGCCGCCCCTGCTCCGCGAGCGCGATGGCAAGGTTGAAGCAGGCCCGTGTCAGATGCGCATCGAGCGCCAGCGCGCGGCGATAGGCGGCCTCGGCCTCGTCGAACCGGGCGAGCTCGCCGAGCGCCACGCCGAGCTTGTTGTGCAGGCCCGCATCGTCCGGCCGCCGGACCAGGGCGCGCCGGAACGCCGCCACCGCCCCCTCCTGCTCGCCCTTCACCGCCAGCGCGTCGCCGAGCGTGACGAGTGCCGGCGCGTGCTCGGGATCGACGCTGAAGATACGGCCGAGCAGCGCGGCGCCCACGCTCGCGCGGTCGGTGACGAAGGCGGCGACGGCGGCCAGATGCAGCGCCGGGATGTGATCCGGGTCGGCCCTCAGGACCTCCGCGCACAGTGCATCGGCCTGCTCCGGCCGTCCCGCCGCAAAGTGCTCCGCCGCCTGCAACACAATCGGATTCACAGCCGCATCGCCCACGATACCACCCACCCCTTCGAGGTCCGAGATGCGGGTTAAACGCGCGAGGTCGAAAATTCCGTCAGTCGGCGCGCTCGGCGAGCAGCGTCGCCGAAGGAAGCGCCCGCCCATTTCGGCTGGTTCGCGCAGTTCGCGGGCGCCGACGTTCCGACGTCGAGCGCGAAGACGCGCGCCCTGCTCGGTCGGGCGCCGAAAGAAAAAGGGCTGATCGAGGATCTCGACCAGCCCTGTTACTTCAAGACGCGGCGGCGCATCGCGCCGCCGCAGGCAATCGGCAGATCAGTCCGTCGTGATCGCAGTTTCCATGTCCGTCGGGTCGATCCGCTTGGCGAGGTTGGCGTTGAGCTTGTCACGGTCGAGCTCACCCTCCCACCAGGCGACGATCACGCAGGCCACGCCGTTGCCGCACAGATTGGTCAGCGCGCGGCATTCGCTCATGAACTTGTCGATGCCGAGCACGATCGCCATGCCCGGCACGAGGCGCGGGTCGACCACGGCGAGCGTCGCCGCGAGCGTGATGAAGCCCGCGCCGGTGATGCCCGAGGCGCCCTTCGATGTCAGCATTGCCACAATCAGGATCGTGGCCTGCTGGCTGAAGGAGAGATCGTAGCCGAGCGCCTGTGCGATGAAGAGCGTCGCCAGCGTCATGTAGATGTTGGTGCCGTCGAGGTTGAACGAGTACCCCGTGGGCACCACGAGGCCGACAACCGACTTGGAGCAGCCGAGCCGCTCCAGCTTCTCCATCAGGGACGGCAGCGCGCTTTCCGAGGACGAGGTGCCGAGCACGATCAGGAGCTCATCCTTGATGTAGGCCAGGAACTTGAAGATCGAGAACCCGGCCATGCGCGCGATGATGCCGAGCACGACGAACACGAACAGCGCGGCCGTGACGTAGAACGTGGCGATCAGCCCGATCAAATTGAGGATCGCCCCGGTGCCGAACTTGCCGATGGTGTAGGCCATCGCACCGAACGCGCCGATCGGCGCCGCGCGCATCACAATGGAGATAACGCCGAACACCGCATGCGCGGCATCATCGATGAACGAGCGGATCGTGTGGCCGCGTTCACCGAGGCTCATGATCGCGAAGCCGAACAGCACCGAGAACAGCAGCACCTGGAGAATCTCGCCCTGGGCGAAGGCGCCGACCACGGTGTCCGGAATGATGTGCAGCACGAAGTCGACGGACTTCTGACCGGCGGCCTGCTTGGCGTAATTCGCAACGGCCGCCTCGTTTGCCGCCGCATTGCCGAAGCCTGCGCCCGGCTTCACCAAATTGCCGATGATGAGTCCGATCACCAGGGCGAAGGTGGAGACGACCTCGAAATAGACCAGCGCCTTGACGCCGATGCGCCCAACCTTCTTGGCGTCCTGGATGTGGGCGATGCCCGAGACCACGGTGCAGAAGATGATCGGGGCGATCACCATCTTGATCAGCTTGATGAAGCCGTCGCCGAGCGCCTTGATCCAGTCGTTGGTGGCAACCGTCGGCCAGAGCCAGCCGACGATGGCGCCGAGCACGATGGCGATCAGCACCTGGACATAGAGAACCTTGTACCACGGTTTGGCTGCGGCCGGCGCGACCGGCGCCCCGGCCATCGTTGTCGTTGTCATTGTTTCACTCCCCCTCAAAACGCCGGGCCAGCCAAGATCAACTTGGCCGGCCCTGTCAATTGGAACTGCTCGGAATGGCGCGCTTTACCCGCGGCGATCGACGATCCGGCGTACCGCCGGCATCAGCGTCGCGCCCAGCGCGTTCTTGACCAGCGAGGCCGCAATGAACGGCGCAAGGCCGACCTGCCAGGCCTTGGACGCGCCAAGACCGAGGCCAAAGGCCAGCCAGCCGAACCCGGCGGCCAGAATGACGATGTGCCCGACGGCCATCGCGGCAAACAGCAGCACCACGCTGCGATCCCAGCCGCGTTCGGCGAGCCAGCCGGTCACGAAGGCCGCAGCGATGAAACCGAACAGATAGCCCGCGGTCGGACCGACCAGCGGTGCAATTCCACCCACGGGACCTGCGAATACGGGCAGGCCGAGCGCGCCCTCGGCGAGGTAGGCGATCATGGTTGCGCTGCCAAGGCGCCAGCCATAGGCGGCGCCGATCATCAGCACCACCAGCGTCTGCAACGTCATGGGCACGTAAGGCAGCGGCAGGTTCACCTTGGCCGACAGCGCCAGCAGCGCTGTGCCAAGCGCGATCAGCACGAAGGCGCGGAAGCCGCCCACGGTTTCACCCGGCCGGGTCGGCCACATCAATGCGGCGAGAGGAGAATGCGGTGCAGCAGCGGACGGGACGGATCGGTCAGACAAGGTGAGCTCCGGAGGTGGGGCGAAAACTGGCGGCTATTTAAGCCAGTGAGCGATCCGGTCAACTGCCTCCCGCATCTCCTCTGCCGAACGCGCGTAAGAGAACCGGATGAACGAGCGGCCATGGATGGGATCGAAATCGAGGCCGGGCGTTGCCGCGACATGGGCCTGTTCGAGCATCTGCTTGGCGAACTCGAAACTGTCGGAGGTGAAGTCCGAGACATCGGCATAGAGATAGAAGGCGCCGTCGGCCGGCAGGAACCTGGTGAGGCCCGCCTTGGGCAATCCCTCGATCAGGATGCGCCGGTTTTCCTGATAGCCGTGCTTGATCTCCTCCATCTCGGCCGCGCCGTCGAAGGCGGCCTCGGCCGCGATCTGCGACAGCGACGGCACCGAGATCGACAGGTTCTGCTGCAGCCGCTCGATCGGCCGCACCAGAATCTCCGGCACGACCATCCAGCCGACGCGCCAGCCCGTCATGCAAAAATACTTCGAGAACGAGTTGATCACGAGGGCGTGGTCCGACAATGCCGCCGCCGTCACCGCCGGAAACGCGTAGTCGAGCCCGTGATAGATCTCGTCCGAGATGAAGCGGATTTTGGCGTCTTCCGCCGCCGCGATCAGGCCGGAGAGCGCCTCGCGGGACATCATCGTTCCCGTCGGATTGGCCGGGCTGCCGACCAGCACACCCTTCAGCGGCGTCTTGCGATGGGCGGCAAGCAGCGCC
Organism: Bradyrhizobium sp. CCBAU 11386; assembly: GCF_028128955.1. Taxonomy (NCBI): domain Bacteria; kingdom Pseudomonadati; phylum Pseudomonadota; class Alphaproteobacteria; order Hyphomicrobiales; family Nitrobacteraceae; genus Bradyrhizobium; species Bradyrhizobium sp. CCBAU 11386. Next base: position 11,455 of record NZ_LBKA01000224.1, on the reverse strand, counting down.
TCGCCGGTGAGCGCGTGGCGCGTCTCGTTCGTGGTCTCGATCAGCACCGGCTCGCAGCCGAGCGCGGTGAGGATATGACGGTACGGCGGATAGCCCGGCACCGTCACGGCGACGCGATCGCCAGGCTCGAACATCGACAGGAAGGCGAGGATGAAGCCGCCCGAAGAGCCCGTCGTCACCACGATCCGCTCGGCGCTGACGTCACAGCCATAGGCATCGCGATAGTGCCGCGCGATGCGCTCGCGCAAGGAGGGAATGCCGAGCGCGGAGGTATAATCGATCCGTCCCGCCTCGAGCGCCGCCTGAGCGGCCGCAATTGCGGTCTTCGGCGCGCCAGCCGCGGGCTGGCCGACCTCCATATGGATGACATGGCCTCCGGCGGCCTCGATTCGGGCCGCCGCGGCCATCACGTCCATGACCATGAACGGGGGAACATCGCTACGGCGGGAGGGCTCGAGCCACTGTCCCAACCGGTTCCTCAATATCGCATCGTGCATCGATTTCTGCTATTCGCTGGCGGACCGGTCCGTCCGGTCCGGGGAACGGGGCGCTTGCGCCCCAGACTGGCCGCATTGTACGGCTCATAAGGGGGTAAGGCTCATAGGCCATATCGCGTATCCGGTCTGCCGCCAATCGCCAAAACCAATCACGAAACTGCTTGCGCCAAGATCACTTGCCAAGACCGTTTGACCAAGACCGCTTGATGTTGCTCCAGATCGCATTGCGCAAAAAGACCTCCGCCCTCACCGCCGTCGTCACGGCCGCGGCGATCGCCTTGCTGCCGCTTCCGGCGGCGCAGGCGCAGCAAAAGGGCCCGCCGGTCCTGCGCGACACCGAGACCGAGCAGCTGCTGCGCGAATATACGCGCCCGATCCTGCGCGTCGCCGGTCTGGAAAAGCAGAACATCCAGATGGTGATCATCAACGACGGCTCGTTCAACGCGTTCGTCGCGGACGGCCGCCGCATCTTCGTCAATTACGGCGCGATCCTCCAGTCGGAGACGCCGAACCAGATCATCGGCGTGCTCGCGCACGAGACCGGGCATCTGGCGGGCGGCCATCTGTCCAAGCTGCGCGAGCAGCTCGCCGCCGCCCAGACCCAGATGATCATCGCGATGCTGCTCGGCGCCGGCGCGATCGCCGCCGGCAGCACCCAGCGCAGCAGCACCGGCAACAACGGCCTTGCCAATGCGGGGGCCGCCGCGATCGCCGGTCCGCAGGAGATGATCCGCCGCACGTTGTTGTCCTACCAGCGCCAGCAGGAGGAGAATGCCGACCGTGCCGGCGTGAAATTCCTGACCGCGACGGGGCAGTCGCCGAAGGGCATGTACGAGACCTTCAAGCGCTTCACCAGCGAGAGCCTGTTCGCGGCGCGCGGCGCCGATCCCTATCTCCAGTCGCACCCGATGCCGGCCGAGCGCGTCGCCGCGCTCCAGGAGTTCGCAAGCTCAAGCCCCTATTGGGACAAGAAGGACGATCCCGCGCTCCAGCTCCGCCATGACATGGTGCGCGCCAAGATCTCCGCGTTCATGGAGCGGCCGGAGACGGTGTACCGCCGCTATCCCCAGACCAACGACAGCCTGCCGGCGCGCTATGCCCGCGCCATCAGCACCTATCTGCACGGCGATCTGCGCAGCGCGCTCGCCCAGATCGACGCGCTGATCCAGGTCCAGCCGAACAACCCGTACTTCTACGAGGTGCGCGGCCAGGCCCTGCTCGAGAGCGGCAAGCCCGCCGAGGCGATCGCCCCCCTGCGCAAGGCTGTCGCGCTCTCGAACAACGCGCCCCTCATCGAGATGTTACTTGGGCAGGCTCTGGTTGGAACCGATAATAAGGCCTACACCGACGACGCCGTTCGGATTCTCCGCGCCGCGGTGGCACGGGAGCCCGAAGCGCCAATCGGCTATACCCAGCTCGCGATGGCCTATGGCCGGAAGGGAGATTATGCCGAGGCGGATCTCGCGTCGGCGCAGGCCGCTTACTTACGCGGCGACAACAAGACCGCCCGCGAGCTCGCCACGCGCGCGAAAACCCGTTTCGCCGTCGGCACGCCCGGATGGGTCAAGGCCGACGACATCGTGGCGGCCAAGCCACCGCGCAACTAGCTAGAACGACGCCCGACACCACGACGTCACGACACCGAGCTTTAAGTCCGCCGGGACGTTTTCCGAAACCTGCTTTGGATAAGAGGATTTGCCTATGCCTTCGCTGCGTCTGCTTGCTCCCGCGCTGTTTGCGCTCGCCATGTTCGGCGCAGCCGCGCCCGCGTCGGCCGACAGCTTCTCCGATGCCCAGCGCACCGACATCGAGGCGATCATCAAGAACTACCTCGTCACCCATCCCGAGGTGCTCGAGGAGGCGATGACCGAGCTCAGCAAGCGCCAGGCCGCGGCCGAAACGCAGAAGCACGAGGCCAGCATCGCGCAGAACGCCGACGCGATCTTCAACTCGCCGCGCCAGGTCGTGCTCGGCAACAAGGAGGGCGACGTCACCTTCGTCGAGTTCTTCGACTACAATTGCGGCTACTGCAAACGCGCGATGACCGACATGCTCGACCTCATGAAGAGCGATCCGAAGCTGAAGGTCGTGCTGAAGGAGTTTCCGGTGCTGAGCCAGGGCTCCGTCGAGGCCGCCCAGGTCGCCGTCGCCGTGCGCATGCAGGATCCCACCGGCAAGAAATATCTCGACTTCCACCAGAAGCTGCTCGGCGGCCGCGGCGCGGCCGACAAGGCGCGCGCGCTGCAAGCGGCCAAGGAGGCCGGTCTCGACACCGCGAAAATCGAGAAGGATCTCGCCAGCCCCGAAGTGCGCGCCACCATCGAGGAGAACTTCAAGCTCGCCGAGGCGATGGGCATGAACGGCACGCCGAGCTACGTGATCGGCAAGCAGATCGTGATCGGCGCCATCGGCCTCGAAGGCCTCAAGGAGAAGATCGGCGTTGCCCGCTGCGGCAAGGCGACCTGCTGATCACGCGCTTCACAACTTACGCATGCAACGAGGCCGGCTGAAAAGCCGGCCTTTTTGCTGGGTCAGACCTTGGCGCGATCCGGCACAATCATTCATCTGGCGTTCAACAAACAAATACCGCGGAACCGCTGATGTTCCGGAACAACCGATATCTCCTTTCGTTGTTGGCGCGGGCAATGACGCAAATAAACACGTGAGGAGAAATTCAATGTCGAACCGCTTTATGATCTCTGTTGCCGCGCTCGCGCTCGTCGCCGGCACCGGACTGGCGAACGCACAGGGCACCATCAACCGCGAAAGCGGCGGCGCCGGCGCGCAGCCCGCGCAGCAAACACAGCCGTCGGGCGGTGCGGCCGAGCGCGGCGCCACGGGCAAGGACTCCATGACGAAGGAAAAGGGCACCGTCGGTCAGGCTGGCGGCGCCAGCACCGCGAAGCCGGGTGCGGCCGCCGAGGAGAAATCTCCGGGCGCGATGAAGGACGAGCGCCCGGGCGGCGCGATGCACAAGAACGCCGCCGAGGACAAGGCCGGCGCGACCAAGGGCCAGCGCACCGACGAACGCGCGCAGGGTCAGATGGACAAGTCGCAGCAGGACAAGTCCAAGAGCATGAGCCAGGATACGACCAAGTCCGGCGCCAAGGACCACAAGGACATGAAGGCCGAGGACAACAAGGCCGGCACGTCCACCAAGAGCAACGCCGAGAACCGTCCGGGCTCGGGCACCTCGACCGACATGAAGGCCGAGGGCAAGAGCTCGACCTCGTCCTCAACGACGACGGTCGGCCAGGCCGGTGCCGCCGCCAAGCTCTCGACCGAGCAGCGGACCCAGATCACGTCGGTGATCCGCGAGGAGCGCGTGGCCCCCGTGACCAACGTGACCTTCTCGATCTCGGTCGGCAGCCGCGTGCCGCGCGAGGGCATCGAGCTGCACGCCCTGCCGTCCCGCGTCGTGACGATCTATCCGGAGTGGCGCAGCTACCGCTACGTGCTGGTCCGCGAGCAGATCGTGATCATCGATCCGAACACCTATGAGATCGTCGCGGTCCTCGACGTCTAAGGCCGGATGACGGCAACCTCAGGGGCGGGCAGCGATGCCCGCCCCTTTGCGTTCCGCCGGCAGCCATGCTTTGGACTGGTTAACAAGCAATTTCCGTAGCTTCCGCACAGGTTTTTGCACCCCGGATGAGGTGCCTGAAGGCCTCCGGGAGGTCCTACAAGGCTTCCCCTAGGGCGCTTTGTTACCTATAACCCCCGCCACGCCGAAACACCTCTTACGGGATTGGAATGGCCGAACCTGCAACCGACACGATCCTCGTTCTCAACGGGCCGAACCTCAACATGCTGGGGACGCGCGAGCCCGAAAAGTACGGCCATGCCACGCTGGCCGACGTCGAGGCGCTGTGCCGGGAGACGGCGGCGGCGTTCGGTCTCAAGGCCGACTGCCGGCAGTCCAACCGCGAGGGCGAGTTGATCGACTTCATCCACGAAGCGCATGCGCGCAAGATGAAGGGCATCATCATCAATGCCGGCGGCTATTCGCACACCTCGATCGCGCTGCACGACGCGCTGCTCGCGGTGCAGATTCCGACGGTCGAAGTGCACGTGACCAACATCCACGCCCGCGAGAGCTTCCGTCACCACTCCTACACCGCGCGCGCGGCCTTCGCCTCGCTCTGCGGTTTCGGCATCGAGGGCTACCGCCTCGCCATCCAGGGCCTTGCCGTCAAGCTCGGCCTCAAGCCCAAAGCCTGACGCTCCCTCATCACACAGAACATTCGGATCAAAGAACATGGCGCGCCAGCCAGACGACAAAGCAGCCGCAAAGTTTTCCAGCGAGGATTCCGCGCTCGTCCGCGAGCTCGCCCTGCTGCTCGATGAGACCAGCCTCACCGAGATCGAGATCGAACGCGCGGGCCTGCGCCTGCGCGTCGCCCGCAACATCAGCGTCGCCGCGACCATGCCGATGCCGGTCGCTGCCGCTCCCGCCGGCCTGCCGGTGGCCGCCGCCGCGCCCGCTGCCGCCGCAGCCGACCTGTCGAAGCATCCCGGCGCCGTCACCTCGCCGATGGTCGGCACCGCCTACTGGGCGCCGGAGCCCGGCGCCAAGCCGTTCATCGAGGTCGGCAGCAAGGTCTCGGTCGGCCAGACGCTGCTGATCATCGAAGCCATGAAGACCATGAACCAGATCCCATCGTTGCGCGCCGGCACGGTGACGCAGATCCTGGTCGAGGACGGCCAGCCGGTCGAGTTCGGTGAGCCGCTGGTGATTATTGAGTAAGCGAATGGGGAATAGCGAATAGCGAATAGCGAATGGTACACCCCTTCCCTACTCGCCATTCGCCACTCGCCATTCGCGACAGGACACCATGTTCGACAAGATCCTCATAGCCAATCGCGGCGAGATCGCCCTTCGCATCCTCAGGGCCTGCAAGGAGCTCGGGATCGCGACCGTCGCCGTGCACTCCACGGCCGACGCCGACGCCATGCATGTGCGCCTGTCGGACGAGAGCGTGTGCATCGGACCGCCGCCGTCCAAGGACAGCTATCTCAACGTGCCCGCGCTGCTCGCTGCCTGCGAGATCACCGGGGCGGACGCCGTGCATCCCGGCTACGGCTTCCTGTCCGAGAACGCGCGCTTCGCGGAAATCCTCTCCGAGCACAATCTGCACTTCATCGGCCCCAAGGCCGAGCATATCCGCCTGATGGGCGACAAGATCGAGGCCAAGAAGACCGCCAGGAAGCTCGGCATCCCCGTTGTGCCCGGCTCCGACGGCGCGGTCGGCCCCGACGACGATGCGCTGGCGATCGCCAGGAAGATCGGCTTCCCGGTGCTGGTGAAGGCGGCGGCGGGCGGCGGTGGCCGCGGCATGAAGGTCGCGCATAGCGAGGCCGACCTCCAGGTGGCGCTGTCGACGGCGGCGAACGAAGCCAAATCCGCCTTTGGCGATGCGTCCGTCTACCTCGAAAAATATCTCCAGAAGCCGCGCCATATCGAGATCCAGATCCTCGGCGACGGCCGCGGCGGCGCGATCCATCTCGGCGAGCGCGACTGCTCGCTGCAACGCCGCCACCAGAAGGTCTGGGAGGAAGGCCCCTCGCCCGTCCTGTCCGCCGCCGCGCGCGCCAAGATCGGCGAGACCTGTGCGAAAGCGATGCGCGAGATGAAATATCTCGGCGTCGGCACCATCGAGTTCCTGTTCGAGGACGGCGAGTTCTACTTCATCGAGATGAACACCCGCATCCAGGTCGAGCATCCCGTCACCGAGAGCATCACCGACATCGACCTCGTGCTGGAGCAGATCCGCATCGCCGCCGGCGGCGAGCTGCCGGCGAAGCAGGAGGAAGTCCAGGTCATCGGCCACGCGATCGAATGCCGCATCAACGCCGAAAATCCGGAGACCTTCCGCCCGTCGCCCGGCCGGATCCTGCAATACCATCCGCCCGGGGGCCTCGGCGTCCGGATCGATTCCGCCGTCTATCAGGGCTACACGATCCCGCCCTACTACGACTCCCTCGTCGGCAAGCTGATCGTGCACGGCAAGACGCGCGCCGAATGCCTGATGCGGCTGCGCCGGGCGCTGGACGAGATGGTGGTCGAAGGCATCGAGACCACGCTGCCGCTGTTCCGCGCGCTGGTGCGCGAGGACGACATCATCAACGGCGACTACCACATCCACTGGCTGGAACAGTACCTGGCCGGCAAGGCGGAACCCACCGCGAAATAGCCTCTCGCCCGTGGAACCCTTTCGCCCCAATCGCGTTTTGGACGGTTGGGCAGTTCCAAGGGGGCGTTTTGAACTCCACTGGCGTAACAGGGCGAGACCGTCGTGACGGCTGAGGCGCAGCGGCGGCGCGCATTTTGGCAGATCCTGCTGATCGCGGCGGGGCTCCTGGTGCTGACCGTGATCAGCGCCGGCTCGGTCTATCTCGTCAACAAGGCGCGGGAAGACAGCAAATGGGTCATCCACACCATCGAGGTGGAGAACCAGATCAACGCCCTGCTGCTCGAAGTCCGACGCGCCGAGAGCAGCGCCCGCGGCTTTCTCCTGACGCAGGGCCCGGATTTCCAGTCGGATCACGAGAAGGCCGTCGCAGCGATCATTCCGGCGCTCGCCAAGCTCACACGTCAGATCGGCGACGATCCGGCGCAACGCGACAGCATCGAGAAGCTGAGCGCGGCGATCGAGACCCGGCTCGACCAGTTCTCGCGCGAGATGGACTTCGTGAAGCAGGGTCAACCCGACAAGGCCACGGCGCTCATCCGCGAGGCCGCCGCCGGCAACACCACGACCACGATCAGCAACCTGGCCAACGCGATGATCCGCGAAGAGGAGCGGCTGTTCCGGATCCGCACCGCCAACTCCGACCGGAGCCAGACGCTGGCCGCCTCGATGACCGGCATCGGCTCCGGCCTCGTCGTGCTACTGGCGCTGGTCTCGACCTGGCTGGTGCGGCGCTCGGCCCGCGCCCGTGACGAGGCCGAGGCGCGCCTGCGCGACGCCAACGTCAACCTGGAGACCGTCGTCGACGTACGCACGGCGGACCTGCGCGAGGCCAATGACGAAATCCAGCGCTTTGCCTATATCGTCAGCCACGATCTGCGCTCGCCACTCGTCAACATCATGGGCTTCACCAGCGAGCTTGAAGAACTTGGCGGCGACATCTTCCGCCGCATCAGCAGCCTCGCCCACGTCCCGGCCGACGGACCACCGCTGACATCTGGCTCTTCCGGCGAGATCGCGCTCGAAGGCCCCGACAAGCAGCTCTCAGCGGACTTTTCCGAGGCGCTCGGCTTCATCAAATCGTCGATCGCCAAGATGGACCGGCTGATCTCGGCGATCCTCAACCTCACCCGCGAGGGCCGGCGCGAATTCCGGCCGGAGAAGATCGACATCCGCGAGTTCGTCGAGGCCATCGTGTCGACGCTGGCGCATCAGGCCGTGGAAGCGCAGGCCGAGATCCACGTCGGGTCCCTGCCCAACATCGTCAGCGACCGCCTTGCCCTGGAGCAGATCTTCTCCAATCTGATCGACAACGCGATCAAATATCTCAAGAGCGGGGTGCCCGGAGAGATCAGAATTCGCGGGCGCACCAAGCTCGGCTACGCTATCTTCGAGATCAGCGACAACGGTCGCGGCATCGATCCGAAAGATCATCAGCGGATCTTCGACCTGTTCCGGCGCGCGGGAACCCAGGACAAGCCGGGACAGGGCATAGGTCTTGCACATGTGCGTGCACTTGTGCGCCGTCTTGGCGGCACCATGTCGGTATCGTCGGAACTGAACGTGGGCAGCACGTTCACGATCACGCTGCCCGTTGCCTGGAACGCCAGCAACCGGAACGCAGACAAATGACGCAGCCTGTCACCATCATCATGATCGAGGACGACGAGGGGCACGCCCGGCTGATCGAGCGCAACATCCGCCGTTCCGGCGTCAACAACGAGATCATCTCGTTCGGCAACGGCACCGATGCGATGAGACACCTGTTCGGCGCCGACGGCAGCGGGCTTTCCCAGAAGGGAAATGCCCTCCTGATCCTGCTCGACCTCAACCTGCCTGACATGAGCGGGATCGACATCCTGAAGCAGATCAAGGAAAACAATCATCTCAAGGCCTCGCCGGTGGTCGTGCTGACGACCACCGACGACTCCCAGGAGATCAAGCGCTGCTACGAGCTCGGCTGCAACGTCTACATCACCAAACCGGTCAACTACGAGAATTTCGCCAACGCCATCCGGCAGCTCGGGCTGTTCTTCTCGGTCATCCAGGTCCCGCCCGCCACATGAACCAGAGAACACCGACACTGCTGTATATCGACGACGACGACGCGCTCGCGCGACTGGTCGACCGCGGCCTGACGCGGCGCGGCTACAGGGTCGTTCATGCCGCCAGCGGCGAGGAAGGCCTCGAGCACATCCGCCGCGCGGCTGCCCAAGACAACATCGAAGACAGCATCGACGTCGTTGCGCTCGACCAGTACATGCCGGGTCTCGACGGCCTCGATACGCTCGAGCAGATCATGGCGATCCCGGGCGCCCCTCCCGTGGTGTTCGTCACCGCGTCGCAGGATTCCAGCATCGCGGTCACCGCGCTGAAGGCGGGCGCGGCCGATTATCTCGTCAAGGACGTCAAGGGCGACTTCATCCCCCTGCTTCATGTCGCGGCCGAGGGCGCGCTGCGGCAGGCCGAATTGCAGAAGGCGCGCGAGGAAGCCGAAGCCGAGATCCACGCCTCGCGCGACCGCTATGCTGCGCTCGCCGCCGAGCGCGAGCTGCTGCTGCGCGAGGTCAATCACCGCGTCGGCAATTCGCTCCAGATCATCGCCTCGCTGCTGCATCTTCAGGCGAGCTCCGCCGGACAGGAAGAGGTCAAGGCCGCGCTGACCAACGCGATGGGCCGCGTCGCCGCGGTCGCGCAGGTGCACCGCCGCCTCTACACCTCGCAGGACCTCAAGAGCGTCGTCCTGAGCCAGTACCTGGACTCGCTGCTCGAGGACCTGCGCCGCTCGGCCGAAGGCAACCGGATGTCGCGCCTGACGCTGAAGGCCGAGCCGATCGAGATCGATCCGGACCGTGCGGTCGCCGTCGGCATCATCGTCAACGAGCTGGTGATGAACGCGGTGAAATACGCCTATCCCGACGGAGCCGGCCCGATCCATGTCGAGCTGACCCTGCAGGGCGAGGATCTCCTGCTGGCGATCGCCGACGACGGCGTCGGCGACAACGTCAAGGCCGATCCGCGCTCCACCGGCATGGGCCAGCGCATCGTCGCGGCGATGGCCACCAAGCTCGACGCCTCGGTCGAGCGCGACCCCGCCCATTCCGGAACCCGCATCCTGCTCAGGTTCCGCCGCGTGCCCGCGGCGCCCGGCAAGACCAGCACCGCCGCCGCGAGCTGACCGGCGCCCCCATCGCAACCGCATTGCGATCCTGCTATTGTTGCGCCATGACTTCGCGCGACTCCGCTTCGTCTGAAATTACGCCGGCCGTGCTGCTGCGCGCCTATGCCTGCGGCATCTTTCCGATGGCCGAGAGCGCCGACGATCCAACCCTGTTCTGGGTCGAGCCGGAATTGCGCGGCGTCATCCCGCTCGACGGATTCCGCGTGGTTTCGCGGCTCGCGCGCACCGTGCGTTCGGATATGTTTCGCGTGACCGTCAACACCGCGTTCAAGGCCACGATTGCCGGCTGCGCCGCGCCGCAGGCCGGGCGCGAGGACACCTGGATCAACAAGCGCATCCGCGACCTCTATGGTGGCCTGTTCGAACTCGGCCATTGCCACAGCGTCGAGGCCTGGCAGGGCGACGACCTCGTCGGCGGGCTCTACGGCGTGAGCTTAGGGCGCGCCTTCTTCGGCGAGAGCATGTTTCACACCGCGCGCGATGCCTCGAAGGTCGCGCTGGTGCACCTGGTCGCGCGACTCATCCATGGCGGTTTCGAGCTGCTCGACACGCAATATGTCACCGAGCATCTGAAGAGCTTCGGCGCGGTCGAGATTCCGCGGCGGCGCTACACCGCGCTGCTCGACAGGGCGCTGGCGGGCGAGCCCGGCGATTTCCTCGAGCTCTCGACCGGCGAGGCGATCCCGGGCGCCCGCGCGCTCGAGATCATCGCCTCGCGGCAGTAGTCGGCGACCGGGACTAGCGCGATGAGTTTTGGTTGAATCGATGCGCGCACAGGACTCGGTTCATCTCTCCCGGAGGGAGAGGTCGGAGCGCATCGAAGATGCGATCCGGGTGAGGGGCCCAGGTCTCACTAAGTGCCGCAGCCCCTCACCCGGATTGCTGCGCAATCCGACCTCTCCCCGTCGGGGAGAGGTGAACCACGGGCAGCTCGCTGGACCCAATTACATCAAGCCCTAACGACCGAACCCGGGGATCCCGAACAGGCCTGGCCGCTGCTCCGGCGGCGGAGGTGGCGGCGCCGGTTGTTGTTGCTGCGGAGGCGGCAATGGCTGCGGCGGACGCTGCTGCACGGCCTGCTTGGGCGCGGCCTTCTTCTGCGCGGGCGGCGGCGGCGCAGCCGGCTTGCTCGCGGGATCCGGCGCAGCGGTCGCAATGGTCTGCTGCGGCTCTTTGCAGTCGGTCAGCCAGATGTCGTAGATCGGATGCTCGACGCCGTGCAGGCCGGGGCTTGCCGCGTACATCCAGCCCGAGAAGACCTTCGCCCTGCAAGGTGATCTCGTCGACCTCGACGAAGGCGTCGGTGTTGGCGGCTTCCGTCGCCGGCCTTGTGTAGCAGGCATCGGTCTTGACGCGCAGCGCGCCGAACTGGACGGTCTCGCCGATATCTTCGTCGAAATTGATGATGCGGCCGGTGATCTTGTCGAGGCCGGAGAAGGTCGCCTTCTTGTTCACGATCTTCTGGGCCGGCGGCTCGGTCACGACCTCGTCGCCCGGCTGCAGGCTCGCCGGCGTCTGCGGCACGGCACCGCCCGGCCCGCCCTTCTGCTGGGGCTGGCGCTGCCCGGGCGCGCCCGGCTGGGGGG
>NZ_LBKA01000223.1:0-65568 GCF_028128955.1 Bradyrhizobium sp. CCBAU 11386 | reverse complement strand
AACGCTTCTTGGCCTCGGTCTCGGCCTTCCGCTTGGCTTCGTCCTCGTGGCGATGGCGCTCGTCCTCGGCCTTGCGGCGAGCTTCTGCAGCTTCGCGCTCGGCGCGCTCGGCGGCCTCGCGGACAGCGCGGCGCTGGGCCTCTTCCTCGGCCTGGCGGCGTTCCTCGACTTCGCGCAGCTTGGCATCGGCCAGCGCGCTGGCACGGGCCGAACGCTCGTCCTCGGTCAGGGTACGCAGCACCACGCCGGAACCGGCGTTGCGCGGCTGGGCGGGCGGAGCGGGGCGCGACGGAGCAGCGGGCGCGGCCGGTGCCGGCTTTGCAACAACCGTGGGAGCCTGCGGCTCGGGGCTGCCGTCGATACGGCGCTTGCCGCGCTTCTCGACCACGACCTGCTTGCTGCGGCCATGGCTGAAGCTCTGGCGCACAGTGCCCGTTTCGACGCGCGGCTTGAGCGTTAGCGTCTTGCTCGGAACGCTCAGCTTCTTGTCGTCAGGGGTCTTGGTATCAACCATTCAGCAGTCCTAATCCTGATCTGTTAGCGTTGTGCGTTGCCGCACAGTCCTATTGGGTCGTCGTTGTCTCTCAGAAATCCTGGCCGGGCTCTTCGGCAGTCTTGTCATCGTCCGCCATCCGGTATCGGACCAGCATCTGGCTACGTGACAGGAATGACCTGCTCGCCGGGCCCGCGAGCAGGGCAGCATGTATCACATTTGACCGGGTCAGTGCCAAATCCAATTCTATCGATTTCAGTACCGTCACGACGGGAATCTGCGGCTTGGCGCCGCGATTTCCGGCATTTTGACGCGCCAGCATGTCCAATTTGCGGATTCCGTCCGCGGCCCCGTCGCTGGCGTGGATCAGGACCTCGACCGTGCCTTCGCGCAGGGCGCTCTCGACCTTGCCGAAGCCGGCCACGATCTGGCCCGCCTTGGCGGCAATCCCAAGGGCTTCCGTCACGCTCCGGACCAGGAGCGCCTCGATGTCGGCGGGAAGCGTCTGAGGGGTGCGCAGCTCGCGCTTGAAGGCCTTGCTAAATTGGTGACGCCGCACGGCTTCCGCAACCACCTCGCGCGAGGCGGTGATCCACATGCCGCGTCCGGGCAGCTTGCGCTTGAGATCGGGAACTATGTCGCCCTGGGGCGAGACGACGAAGCGGATCAGCTCGTCGATCGGCCGGACCTCGCGGCTGACCGCGCACATCCGCATGGTCGCGGACCTTTCGGTCCGCGGCCCATGATCGAGTTCGCTGTCAGAGCTGGCAAGCATCCGGGCGACATCCTCCTTCGCCCTTAAGCCGGTTGATCTTCGGTCGCCTCAGCCTCTTCAGCGGGCTTGGCGAGATCGGCCTCGGTGATCCAGCCGGCCTTGACGCGGGCCTGCATGATCATCGCTTCGGCATCGTCACGGGAGATGTCGATACCGTCGAGCGCGCCCGGATATTTGGTGGATTCGCCACCTTCCTTGCGCTCGGTCCAGCCGACCAGATCGTCGGTGGCGCAGCCGGCGAGGTCGTCGACGGTCTTGATGTCGTTCTCGCCGAACTTCACCAGCATCTTCGAGGTGACGCCGGGCACGTCCTTGAGAGCGTCCTCGACGCCGAGTTCCACGCGCTTGGCCTCGAGCTCGGCTTCCTGCTGCTCGAGATATTCGCGGGCGCGGTTCTGGAGCTCCTGCGCGGTCTCCTCGTCAAAACCCTCGATGCCGGCGAGCTCCTTGATGTCGACCATCGCGAGTTCCTCGACCGAGGTGAAGCCTTCGGACGCGAGCAGCTGGCCGACCACCTCGTCGACGTTGAGCGATTCCATGAAGACGCGGGTGGAGTTCTCGAAGTCGGCCTGGCGGCGCTCCGATTCCTCCTGCTCGGTCAGGATGTCGATATCCCAGCCGGTGAGCTGCGAGGCCAGACGAACGTTCTGGCCGCGGCGGCCGATTGCCAGCGAGAGCTGGTTGTTGGTATCGGGCACGACGACCTCGATGCGCTCGCGGTCTTCGTCGATGACGACCTTGGAGACTTCGGCCGGCGCCAGCGCGTTGACCACGAAGGTCGCGATGTCGGGCGACCAGGGAATGATGTCGATCTTCTCGCCCTGCAATTCGTTCACCACCGCCTGCACGCGCGAGCCGCGCATGCCGACGCAGGCGCCGACCGGATCGACCGAGGAATCGCGGGAAATCACGCCGATCTTCGCGCGCGAGCCGGGATCGCGGGCAACCGCCTTGATCTCGACGATGCCGTCATAGATCTCGGGCACTTCCTGCGCGAACAGCTTCGCCATGAACTGCGGATGGGTGCGGGAGAGGAAGATCTGCGGGCCGCGGGTCTCGCGGCGGACGTCGAAGATATAGGCGCGGACGCGGTCGCCGTTGCGGAAGACTTCGCGCGGCAGCATCTCGTCGCGGCGGATGATGGCCTCGCCACGGCCGAGATCGACGATCACGCTGCCATATTCGACGCGCTTGACGACGCCGTTGACGATGTCGCCGATGCGGTCCTTGAATTCCTGATATTGCCGATCGCGCTCGGCCTCGCGCACCTTCTGCACGATCACCTGCTTGGCCGACTGCGCGGCGATGCGGCCATATTCCAGCGGCGGCAGGGTATCGGCGATGGTATCGCCGACCTGGGCGCCGGGATTGGCGCGCTGCGCATCCACCAGCGAAATCTGGTTGGAGTGGTTTTCGACCTTCTCCACCACCAGCATGTGGCGCGACAGCCGCAGCTCGCCCTTCTTCGGGTCGATCTCGGCGTGAACGTCAGTCTCGCTGCCGTAGCGGGCCCGCGCCGCCTTGGCGATGGCATCCTCCATCGCGGCGATGACGATGCCGCGGTCGATCGATTTCTCGCGCGCGACGGCATCGGCGATCTGGAGCAATTCAAGTCGATTGGCGCTGACTGCCATGGCTAGTCTCCTTCGTCAGGCTCGATCTCGCCGCGCCGCGCGCGTTCGGCGGCCAGGCGATGCTTCTTCGTATTGGTCGGTGCCGGCTTCTTCTTCGGCTTGGTGTTCTTGGTCGTTTTTTCGCTGATTTTCGCGTGAGGCGCAGCCGGCGGCTCCAGGCCGAGATTGCGGCGCAGCTCGCGCGCCGCGGCCTTGCCACGGCGCATCGATTCCGCGATCAGCTCATCGGTCAGCACCAGCCGGGCCTCGCTGATATCCTCCATCGTCAGGAGAACGTCGCGTTCTTCACCCGCCTTGACGTCGTCGCGATGCAGATGCACGCGGTCGCCTTCGACGGGGCCGATCATGCCGCGGAACCGCTTCCGCCCTTCATGGGCGACCGCCATCTCGACCTTCACCAGGTGCCCGGCGTAGCGCTCGAAATCGGAACGCCGCACCAGGGGGCGATCGATCCCCGGCGAGGAGATTTCCAGCCGATAGGCGCGATCGATGGGGTCGGCGACGTCGAGCACGGGCGACAGCGCGCGCGAAATCGTCTCGCAATCCTCGATCTGCATCGAGCCGTCCGGGCGCTCGGCCATGATCTGCACGGTGCAGCCGGCCTCGCCGGAGATGCGGATCCGCACCAGGCGGTAGCCCATGCCCTGGAGCACGGGCCCTGCCACCGCGGACACCCGTGCCGCGACGCCCGGCTCGACCACGAGCCTCGGCTCGGCCAGCAACTCGGCATCCGTGGAACCAGCGGTCGGTTCGGTCATATCCAGGGTCAAGGCGCTCGATGGTTAAGGCTTGGTTACGATTTCAAAGCCCGCTTCGGAACTCTCCCGACAGCTCGCCGGGCCGCATCTTCCGCCAAGCCGCGCTCAGGTAATAAAAAAGAGCGGGTCCTTTCGGGCCCACTCTCACTACGCGGATCGTATGAGAAGATGAATTGGCGCTGATATAGCCCTTTCCACCCTCCCGGACAAGGCCCATCGCAGGGCAGGCGGGGCTTTTTGCGCTCTTCCGGCGGCCCCCTGAGCAACGCTTCCTTCATCAACGGGGCCTAAATTCCCTGATTGTGGGGCGGCTTGGACCAAGGGCGCACCCGCGGCGTGCCCTGTACGAGTTTGCGTTTTCATGACCGTTGCCACGTCGCTCATTCCCGGACTGGACGATATCGTCAAACGCGGCGACCCCCGGCGCCGTGGCGAGATCGCGCGAGCCATCGCCGAACTGTTCTTCCAGGATCCCGCCAAGCTCCGTCCCGAGCTCATCGATCTCTTCGACGATCTCTTGATCGATCTCGTCCCGCATGCCGAGCTCGCCTCGCGCGTCGATCTCGCCGAGCGCTTCTCGCGCCTGGACAACGCGCCGCGGCACCTGGTGAACCAGCTCGCGCGCGAAAACGAGATCATGGTGGCGGGCCCCGTGCTGCGCCGCTCGCCCGTGCTCGACGAAGCTGCCCTGGTCGAGATCGCGCGGCTGAAGGGCCAGGGGCATCTGCTGGCGATGACGGAGCGTCCCGCTCTGTCGTCCGTCGTCACCGACGTGCTGGTCGAGCGCGGCGATCGCGACGTGGTGCGTCGCGCCGCAGGCAATGCCGGTGCGGTGTTCTCACCTGGCAGCTATTCCGAGCTGATCAAGCGTGCTGCGCAGGACGGCGTCCTGACGCTCAAGATCGGCCAGCGCAACGATCTTTCGGGCGAGCACCTGAAAGAGCTGCTCGACGGCACGCTCGACGTCATCCGTCGCCGTCTCTCCAGCGTGGTCAATCCCGTGCGCCAGGTCGAGATCAAGCGCGCCATGGCGGCCATCGAGGAGGCCGCGCTGCCGCCCGGGCCGCGGCGCGACTTCTCGGGGGCACAGCGCACGGTGCTTGCCTTGCATCGCGAGGGCCATCTCGGCGAGAGCGCGCTGCTCGGCTTTGCCAAGGCAAACAAATACGAGGAATCGATCGCCTCGCTCTCGGCGATGTCCGGCGTCCGCCTCTCGATCCTCGACCGCCTGATCGCGGGCGACCGCTACGATCCGATTCTGATCCTGGGGCGCGCGCTGAATCTCGGCTGGCCCACGGTGCGCGCACTCATCCTGCTCTGGTACGGTCCGCATCGCACGCCGGCCGCTGCCGACATCGAGGCCGCCCGCATGAACTTCACGCGCCTGATGCCGACGACGGCGGAACGCGTCGTGAATTTCTGGCGCAACCGGCAGACGATTTGAAATCAAAGTACCGCGCCAAGCATCTACCCTTGGCGTCATGGCCGGGCGTAGCCGTCCGAAGGACGGCGTCGCTTCCGCTCGCCTATGTCCCGGCCATCCACGTTCTTCGCGCCGCAGAAAGAAAAGTACGTGGGTGCCCGGGACAAGCCCGGGCATGACGATCGCGGTGGATCGCGCGAAGAATTTATACTCGCCTGAACCGCAGATACGCCGCCTTGCGGCCCTCGCGCGCGGCTTTCCGGCCGTAGCGCGTCATCGTGTAGCCGTCCCATGGCTGCCGGAAATCGTCGGCACGCTCGGCAAGCCATTTGAAATCCGCCGAGCGCGCCAGATGCGACAGCGTCCAGGTACAGTAATCGTCGATGTCGCAGACGAAGCGGAATTCGCCGCCGACCTTCAGCACGCGCGCCATTGCAGCGATCGTCCTGTCCTGGACGAAGCGCCGCTTCCAGTGCCGCCGCTTCGGCCAGGGATCCGGATGGATCAGGTCGATCCGCGACAGCGAGGCTGGCGGCAGCCAGGCCAGAAGCTCGGCGGCATCGCCGGCGAACAGGCGGATGTTGGCGATGTTGCCGGCCTCGATCTGCGCCAGGATCTTCGCCATGCCGTTGACATAGGGCTCGCAGCCGATGAAGCCGGTCGTGGCGAAGTTCTGCGCCTCGGCCGCAAGATGCTCGCCGCCGCCGAAGCCGATCTCGAGCCGCACATCGCTTGCCGCGGGATCGAAGATCTCGCTGGCCTTCGCCGGCGCCTCGCCCGTGATGTCGAGCGCAAGATGCGGCAGCAGATGATCGATCAGCTCGGCCTGGTGCTGCCTGAGCTTGTGGCCCTTGCGGCGCCCGAAGAAGGCGCGCTCGCTGTCATCGCGACCGGGATCTGACTTGCCTTCGCTCATCGCAGCGTCTGATACAGGCGATAGAGCAGCCGCGCGCGCGGTTCGAGCGACGAGACATAGAGCTGCTCATAATGGGTGTGTGCGCCCTTGCCGTCGACGCCGAGCCCGTCGAGCGTCGCGGTATGCGCGGCCGTGAAATTGCCATCCGAACCGCCGCCGGTGTGGGTGTCGATCAGCTCGAAGCCGATTTCGCCGGCGAGCGTCTTCGCATGCTCGTAGAGCGAGGCGCCTGCATTGCTCTTCTCGTAAGGCGGGCGATTGAGCTCGCCGGTGACCTTGACGGTGACGCCCTCGGTCTTCGATGTCAGCCCGAGGATCTTGCCGACGAACTCCTCCGCGTCCTTGAGGCTCAGTACGCGCAGATCGACTTCGGCATAGGCCTCTTCCGGCGTCACGTTGGGGCGCGTGCCGCCGCGCACCACGCCGACATTCACGGAGACGCCGCGCTCGAGGTCGTTCATCCCTTCCAGTGCCAGGATGACGTTGGCGAGCTCGCGGACGGCGCTGCGACCGTCTTCGGGCCGCGCGCCGGCATGCGCCGGCACGCCCTTGATGAACACCCGGAAGCGTCCGACGCCCTTGCGTCCGGTGACGATCTTGCCGCCGTCGCGCGCCGGCTCCGTCACCAGCACGTATTTGGCCTTGCGCCCTTCCGACTCGATGAGTGCGCGCGAGGTGGGGCTGCCGATCTCCTCGTCGGAGGTGAACAAGTGGGTGATGCCGAGTGGCGATCGCTCGGCCGTGGCGCAAAGCGCGCGAAACGCGTGATGGGCGATGTAGGCGCCGCCCTTCATGTCGTAGATGCCCGGACCGAACGCGCTGTCGCCTTCGACCTTGAACGGCAGGCGTTCGATGAATCCCAGGGGGTGAACGGTATCGAGGTGGCTCAGCACCAGGATGCCGGGCTGGTCCTGGCCCCAGGCCGAGCGTGCCAGCAGATGATCGCCGCAGCCGTCGACGCCGGCGACGCGCTCGAGCGCGACAGGCAGATCGCGACAATGATCCGCGACCAGCGACACCAGCCGGTTGACCTGATCAGGCGCCTCTGTCGGCGTCTCGATCTCCACCCAGCGTCGGATGCCGTCGAGAATAGTTTGGGTATCGAACCAATTGGAGCTCGCCATGGACGCATCTATGCCTTTGAATCGCATCATTCGAGAGGACGCGCATCAATACGCGGCCGCTAATGACGACATAGGCCAGATTTGGCGCAGCCTCAAATCGATTGAGCTGGCGCGTCAGCGCTTGTCGGGGCCTTCGCGTGCCGCGATCTGCTCGACGAGATCGACGATCGAGCGGCGCATCTTCGAATCGGTGATTCGGGTGAACGCCTTGGTCAAGGCGAGTCCTTCGGAGGTCGCGAGGAAGTCCGAGACGTAGGAGGGCGAGGCGCCTTCCGCGAAGCCGTTCGGGCCGGCCACGCCGCTCGGTCCGCCCTCGAACAGGAACGACACCGGCACCTGGAGAATCTCGGCAATCTGCTGGATTCGGCTCGCACCGACCCGGTTCGTGCCCTTCTCGTATTTCTGGATCTGCTGGAAAGTCAGGCCCAAAGCTTCACCGAGCTTTTCCTGGCTCATGCCCAACATGATGCGGCGCATACGCACGCGGCTGCCGACATATTTGTCAACAGGGTTGGGCGCTTTCGACATTTCCTCAGCCTCCAAACACCACCCTCAGCGCAATCGACAGAATGCCTCAGGTGCCAGCATCATAAAAATCAGACCCTGTTATTGGGAAACATTGCGGAGAAATTTAGCAATGCCCACTGTCTTTTGCAGCCGGTGCAGAATGAGGAACCCGCGTGCAGTCTGTCAACCGTGGGACCACGGTTGTCAAAGGATTCCGGCCGCTTCGGCGGTGACGGCGGGATCAGGGGGGCCGTTTGGCCACACGTCGGCGGACCGCGAGAAGCACGGCCAGCGCGACGAGCACGGCCGCGGGCACGTCGCCCACCCGCGCATAGATCGTCGGCGGGATCGCGGCGGGCAGGTTTGCGTCCAAAATGCCTTCGACGCCGAGACCGAGGCTGGCGATGGTTCGTCCCGCCGGATCGATCACCGCGGAGATGCCGGTATTGGCGGAGCGGACCAGCGGCAATCCGAGTTCGATCGCGCGCATCCGCGCCTGCTCCAGATGCTGATAGGGGCCGGTCGAGATGCCGAACCAGCCGTCATTGGTGAGGTTCACGATCCAGCCCGGACGTTCGTTGCGACCGGCAACCTCGCCGGGAAAAATTGCTTCGTAGCAGATCAGCGGCAGCGCGGACGGCGCGCCGGCGACCGGCAGCGCATGCCGCACGGTGCCGGCGATGAAGCCGCCGCGCACACGCGTCAGCTGCTCGAAGCCGAGCTTCTCCATCAGGCCCTGGTAGGGAAGATACTCGCCGAACGGCACCAGATGCAGCTTGTCGTAGACCGCGAGCACGCTGCCGTCGTGATCGATCACGTAGATCGAATTATAGGCACGCGTGATCGGCGTTCCCCGCGGCAGATCGGGCGCGCGGACCGAACCCGTTATCAGCACCGTGCCCTTCGGCAGAAGCTCGGCGATCTCTGCCATCGCGTCGGCTTCGCGGGTCAGGAAGAACGGAAAGGCGGATTCCGGCCAGATCAGGATGGTGGCATCGCGCACGCCGGTCGATTGCGGTCCGGAGGCGCGGTCCGACAGCGCCAGGTATTTCTTCATCACCTCCGCCTTGGCGGCGTAGTTGAATTTCGCGTCCTGCTGGAGGTTCGGCTGCATCAGGCGCAGCTTGGCGCCCGCGACCATCGTGGTCGGATGCAGCGACAGGCGGATCGCGCCGAAGATGCTCATGACAATCAGAAGCGCGACTGCCGCGGCCGGCGCGCGCCAGGCCACGCGGCGATCGGGCGTGCGGTCGATCAGCGTCGCGGGGCTCGCAAAGATCGCCACCGTCAGGAACGTCATCCCCCACAGGCCGATCAGCGACGCCGTCTGCGCCAGCGGCAACGGCTCGGACAGCGCATAGCCGAACGCGTTCCAGGGAAAGCCGGTCAGCGCGTGACCGCGCAGCCATTCGGCGATGGTGAGGCTTGCCGCGAGCGCAAGCACGCGCGTGGCGTTCTTGGTCCAGAGCAGGCGTGCCAGCGCAAAGCCGATCGCCGTGAAGATGGAGAGATAGGCCGGCAGGCCCAGCACGGCGAACGGCGTCAGCCAGGCGAATACATCGGCATCGACGAAGAAGGCATAGCCGATCCAGTAGAGGCCGGGGACGAAATAGCCGAGCCCGAACCAGTAGCCGGTCAGCGCCGCGGCGGGGATGCCGCCGTATCGTCCAGCGCCGGCGCCGTCGATCAGCCAGACCAGCACCGGGAAAGTGATGAACAGCACGGGGAAGAGATTGAACGGCGCCAGCGCCAGCACCGACAGCGCGCCGGCGGCCATGGCGAGGAGGGCGCGCTTCCATCCCCAGGTGAGGATGATGGCAAGCGCAATCTGCCGGAGTCGCTGGAACGCGCTCACTGCGGGCCGGACCCGTCGCTTGGCGGCGGGGTCGGCGTGTCACCGGCCGGCGGTTGACCGCTCTCCGGCGCGGCCTCGCGGCGTCGGCTCTCGCGCTGGGTGCGCGGCGCGGGGCGTTCCTTCCGCGTCGAGATGCGCAGCCGCTTGACGCGGCGCGGATCGGCATCGAGCACCTCGACCTCGTAGTTGCCGGGGCCCGAGATCACCTCGCCGCGCACCGGCAGGCGCCCGACGAAGCTGACGAGATAGCCGCCCAGCGTCTCGACTTCCTCGCCGGCCTCGCCGGTGACGAAGTCCGCGCCGATCACGGTGCGGACGTCATCGAGGCTGGCGCGGGCGTCGGCGATGAAGGCGTTGTCCGGCAGGCGCACGATCGAGGGCGGCTCGTCGCTGTCGTGCTCGTCGTCGATCTCGCCGACGATCTGCTCGACGATGTCCTCGAGCGAGACCAGCCCGTCGCTGCCGCCATATTCGTCGACCACCAGCGCCAGGTGGATGCGCGTGGCCTGCATCTGCGCGAGCAGGTCGATCGCCCGCATCGACGGCGGCACGTAGAGCAGCTTGCGGATGATACGCGCGTCCTCGAGCGGCATCGCGAGATCGACGGTACGAAGGTCGAGGCCGGCCGGCAGCGGCTTCTTGCGCTTGGTCTTGGTGGCGTCCGACACGCGCGCCCGCGCGGTCATGAACGCGAGCAGGTCGCGGATGTGGACGATGCCGACGGGATCGTCGAGCGTCTCGTTGTAGACGACGAGGCGCGAATGGCCGGCGCTTTCGAAGCGGTCCATCAGCTCGCCGAGCGGGATGTCGCGCTTCACCGCGATGATGTCGGCGCGATGCACCATGACGTCGGCGATGCGGCGCTCGTGCAGACCGAGGATGTTGCGCAGCATGGTGCGCTCGACAGCGGAGAAGCCGGTGTCGTCGGGCGTCGAGGCGTCGAGCACGACCTGGAGATCGTCGCGCACCGACCCCGCCTTCCAGCCGAACAGCGTGCGGATCGCGCGCAGCAGCCAGCCTTCGGCGGTCGGACGCAGCACCTCGCCGGGTGCCACCACGACCGGCAAATTGGGCGTGTTGCGGGGATTGTCGTGGATCGGGTCGGAATCCGGCATCTCAGTGCGTCCCCGGGCGGTCGGCATAGGGATCGGGAATGCCGAGATGGGCCAGGATCTGCGTCTCCAGCGCTTCCATCTCCTCCGCGTCGTCGTCGTTCTCGTGGTCGTAGCCGATCAGGTGCAGGAAACCGTGCACGGCCAGATGGCTCAGATGGTGGTCGAACGGCTTCTTTTCCTCGTCCGCCTCGCGCCGCATGGTCTCGTAGGCGATCGCGATGTCGCCGAGCATGCGCGGCGCATCGCCTGGCTTCCATTCGCCCTCCGGCTGGAGCGCGGGAAACGACAGCACGTTGGTCGGCTTGTCGATGCCGCGCCAGTTGCTGTTGAGCGTGCGGATGCCGGCATCGTCGGTCAGCATCACCGCCACTTCCGCCTCCGCGACGTCTTCGTCGACGCTCTCGGCGGCGGCCGCGACCGCGCGCTGGATCACGGCTTCGGAATCGGGTTCGCGCTGCCAGCAATCGGCGACGACGAGGACCTCGGTCATGGGAAGGTTGGGGTGTGACATTGTCTTTGTTCGGAACGAAAAGGCGCTTGCGTCCGCGCCCATATGGTCCGGCTGTTGTCCCGTCAGGATTTACCGGTCGCCGGCCGCTGCGGCGACCCTTCATAGGCGGCGACGATCCGCGCCACGAGCTCGTGGCGGATCACGTCCTCGGCTTTGAAATGAACTTGTGCAATGCCTTCGACACCGTCCAGCAGGCGGGTTGCCTCGGCGAGGCCCGATGTCTGGCCGTTCGGCAGGTCGATCTGCGAGGGGTCGCCGGTCACGATCATGCGGCTGTTCTCGCCGAGACGGGTCAGGAACATCTTCATCTGCATCGACGTGGTGTTCTGCGCCTCGTCCAGGATGATGGCGGCGTTGGTCAGCGTCCGGCCGCGCATGAAGGCGAGCGGCGCGATCTCGATCTCGCCGGTCTGGAGCGCCCGCTCGACGATGCGTGCGTCCATGAGGTCGTAGAGCGCGTCGTAGATCGGGCGCAGATAGGGATCGACCTTCTCACGGAGATCGCCGGGCAGGAAGCCGAGCCGCTCGCCGGCTTCCACCGCCGGGCGCGACAGGATGATCTTGTCGACCTCCTTGCGCTCGAACAGTTGCGCGGCATGCGCGACCGCGAGCCAGGTCTTGCCGGTGCCGGCCGGGCCGATGCCGAACACCAGCTCGTGGCGCTTCAGGGCGCGGATGTAGGAATCCTGCGCGGCGGTGCGTGCGCGCACCGGGCGTTTGCGCAGATTGATGCTGTCGAAGGTCGACTTGGCCGACTTGGCGTCGAACTCGAACAGCGAGCCCTGCGCGATCACGGCGCGGATCGCGCCTTCGACCTCGCCCTGGTCGAGATCCTGTCCCTTCACAGCCTGGGCATAGAGCGTCTCCAACACGCGCCGCGCGGCATCGCAGCCGTCGCGTGTGCCGCCGATGGTGATGTGGTTGCCCTTGGAATCCACGACCACGCCGAGCCGCCGCTCGATCTGCGCGAGGTTCTGGCCGTAGGGGCCGACCAGCGCGGATGCGGCGCGATTGTCGTCGAAGTCGATGACGACCTGGGTCTCGGGCGGAACTTGCATGTCGCGGTCAAATTTGCGGCTGGGAGCGATAGAAGACGAATCCGATGCGCTTTTTGGCAAGGGTTCAGGCTCCCGTGGCGATGGATGATAAAGCGGGCTCGCGCGCAACGCGCGCTGTGGCGAGCTCGCCGAGGAAGCTGTAGCGCTCGAGGCTGTCGATCCGCACCGGCAGGATTTGTCCGATGATGTCGGGCGAGGCCATCACATGCGCGGGCTGGAGGAAGGCGGTGCGGCCGACGATCTGGCCGTCCTTGCGCGCCGGACGCTCGAACAGCACGTCGACGGTTGAGCCAATCGCGGCCTTGTTGAAGGCCGATTGCTGGCTGTCGATCAGTTCCTGGAGCCGCTCCAATCGCTGGTCCATCTCGGCGGGGGACACCGTCTCCTGCATGTCCGCGGCCGGCGTTCCCGGCCGGGCGGAGTATTTGAACGAATAAGCCGCAGCGTAGCCGATTTGCGTGACAAGCGCGAGGGTGGCGAGAAAATCTTGCTCGCTTTCGCCGGGGAAGCCCACGATAAAATCTGATGAAAAAGCAATGTCTTGGCGCGCGGCCCGGAAACGGTCGATGACACGCCGATAATCATCGGCGGTATGTTTGCGGTTCATGGCCGCCAGAATCCGGTCCGAGCCCGACTGCACCGGCAGGTGCACGAAGGGCATCAAGGCCCCGAGATCGCGATGGGCGGCAATCAGACTGTCATCGACGTCGCGGGGATGGCTGGTCGAATAGCGCAGCCGCGCGATACCGGGAATCCCTGCCAGATGTTCGAGCAGCCGGCCGAGCGGCCAGGTTTTTCCGTCCGGTCCCTCGCCGTGATAGGCGTTGACGTTCTGCCCGATCAGCGTGAGCTCGCGCACGCCGTTCTCGGCGAGCCGCTTCACGTCGTCGACGATCCTTGCCACGGGGCGCGACACTTCGGCGCCGCGCGTATAGGGCACGACGCAGAAGGTGCAGAACTTGTCGCAGCCTTCCTGCACCGTGACGAAGGCGGAAATGCCGCGCGCGCGGATCGCGTCGGGCTTCGGCTGGGCGAGGAAGCCGAACTTGTCGGCGGCGGGAAATTCGGTCTCGATCGCGCGGCCTTCGTTGCCGGCGCGCCTCAAGAGCTCCGGCAGATGATGGTAGCTCTGCGGGCCGACCACGACGTCAACCACCGGCGCCCGGCGCACGATCTCCTCACCCTCGGCCTGCGCCACGCAGCCTGCGACCGCGATCTGCATCGCGCGGCCCCCGCGGGCGGCCTCGTCCTTGGCGACGCGCAGCCGGCCGAGCTCGGAATAGACCTTTTCGGAGGCCTTCTCGCGGATATGGCAGGTGTTGAGGATGACGAGGTCGGCGTCCTCTGCGCTGGCCGTCTCCACGAATCCTTCCGGAGCCAGCGTGTCCACCATGCGCTGGGCATCGTAGACGTTCATCTGGCAGCCATATGATTTGATGTGCAGCTTGCGCGGCGGCGTCATGGAACCCGAAAATGGAGGTGGAGGACGGCCTTCAGATATAGGCTGGAGGGGGGAAAATCCAGCGAATGGGCTCCTTGGAGGGATATTCCGGGGGCTACCCAGAGGGCAAAAACCCGGAATTCGCTCCAAAACCTCCGGAATCGGCCTCGCTTCGCCTGGATTCAGCGCTACACGCGAGGGGTGGCGAGCCATTCCCGCCAGAACTCTTCCTGAGCGTCCACTGACGCCGGGATCACATCAGGTCCCGTGTTGAAGATTTCGACGAGGTCGGGCGGGCGCGCATGAACGCCTTTCTTCATCCGATATGCTTTGAGCCCCGCGCCCATGTCCCTCGCCATTCCGGACGGATACACGTTGAGGCTGGCGCCGTAGCAGAACGGAATGAGCCCCTCAGGCTCGAGCTGACGGCGGATCAAGCTTAGCGCCTCGAAAAAGTCCGGGGCCTCGGCTTCGATCATCTTACCGCGATAAGCGCAGGTCAGCTTGCAGACGGGACCGATTTCGTACTCGGTGAATACTGCCCTTTCGTCGTCACCGGCGCCGATCAGAGCGATTTCGTGCTGCTCGTCCATGGTGTTGATACGCTCTTTACGACCGAAGCTCGGCCACGGCTACGTTCCGCCGGACGAGCTCCGGCAGCTGGTGCATGTCGGCAAAGAGCAGGTCCGCGCCGGCCTGGCGCAGCGTCTCGGCATAACCGTCGCGGCAATGGCTGCCGCCATGGAAGCCAAATACGGTCATGCAGGCCGCCCGCGCGCCGGCGATGCCGGCAAGGCTGTCCTCGATCACGACACAGCGCTCAGGCGGGACGCCCATTTCCTTCGCGGCAAACAGGAACAGGTCCGGTGCTGGCTTGCCGTTTGTGACCTGCGAGGACGAGAAGATATTCGGCGCAAGGCGTTCATAGAGGCCCGTGCTTCCGAGACTCACCCGCATGCGCGGATGCGAACCGCTCGAGGCAACGCAGACACGTTGCGTCACGACGTCGAGCACGTCGTGGATGCCACGGATCGCTTCGAGGTCGGCTTCGAATGCGCGAAACAGCTCGTCCTGCAGATCGCCGTGATAGGCCTCGGGCAGCTTGCGGCCGAGTTCGGTTTCGATCTCCAGGTTGGCCTGTTTTGTCGAACGGCCAAGGAAGCGCTCGGACACCTGCTCCGATGTGATCGGATAACCGTGGCGCGTCAGCACGTCTGCATGCGCACGACAGGAGATCACCTCGCTGTCCACGAGCACGCCGTCGCAATCGAAAATGATGAGGTCGATGGGCACTTCAGCTCGCGGTGCGGGTGGTGTCACCTCTCCCGAAGGGAGAGGTCGGCGCGAAGCGCCGGGTGAGGGGATCAGCTCTCTCGTGGGACCCGAGGCCCCTCACCCGATTTGCTTCGCAAATCGACCTCTCCCCGTCGGGGAGAGGTAAAGAGAGGCCGCCGAAAGATCTGTTCATCAAGACGTCGGCTTGTCGTCGTCGAGCGGGACGCAATAGAGCTCGAGCCGGTGATCGACCAGCTTGTAGCCGAGCTTGCGGGCGATCTCCGCCTGCAGCTTCTCGATCTCCTCGGAGGTGAACTCGATCACCTTGCCGTCGCGCAGATTGATGAGGTGGTCGTGGTGGCTGTCGCGCATCGTCTCGTAGCGCGCGCGTCCCTCGCGAAAGTCATGGCGTTCGATGATGCCGGCATCCTCGAACAGCTTGACGGTGCGATACACGGTCGAGATCGAGATCTTGTCGTCGACGGCGACACAGCGCCGGTACAATTCCTCGACGTCGGGATGATCGACCGCCTCCGCGAGCACGCGGGCGATGACGCGGCGCTGCTCGGTCATGCGCATGCCGGTGGCGGCGCAGCGCGCCTCGATGCCGGACGCCTTGGATGCAGAAGAGGGTTTCAGTGCGGTCATGATCTGTCTGCCTGACGGGGCGCTTTCTGCCATCAATGTTACGACAAGTCACGCCGCATCAGAAGGGCGTTCAATTGTTCCCCGTTTGCCTGCTTATAGTAGCGTTCGCGGCGCCCGACCACCACGAATCCGCACCCCGCATAGAGCCGCCGTGCCGGCTGGTTGTTTTCCTCGACCTCGAGAAATATCGTGCGCACTCCGCGCCCGGCGAGGTGGCCGAGATGGCTCATCAGCAGCGTGCGGGAGAGGCCGCGGCCGCGATGGGCCTGGTCGACCGCGATCGAGAGGATCTCCGCTTCGTCCGCGCCGATCCGCGACACCGCAAAGCCGATGGTCTTGCGGCCGAGGCGCAGCCGATGCACCAGCGTATTGCGCTCGCTGATCATGCTCTCGAACTCGCCTTCGCCCCAGCCATGCGCGAAGGAGGCGCCATGAAGCTGCGCGAGCCGCACGGCATCGCGCGCGGAAGCCGGCTCGACGGCGGCCGTGCCGCCGCGCCACCATTCCGACAGCCAGCTCATCACGAGGTTGCGGCGTGAGCTGCGAGCGGGGGCTGCGCTGCTGGTTTTGCATCGGGTGCGCGCAGATAGAATGGCCGCGCCGGATTTGTCTCGGGATCGGCGGCAGCGCCAAGCCATGCGACCCAGCCGATATCGGGCGCGGGCTGCGCATCGATCGCGACCGGCTGCGGTGCATCCTTCGGCCAGCGATCGGCGAGGATGTTTGCGGCATTGCCGACCAGATGCGGTGCGCCGAACTGCGAGGCCGCGATCGCCTCGTCGATGGGAGTGACGCCCGGCGGCACCAGCTGGCTACCGTCGCCGGCGACGATCTGGAAGTAGACGTGATCGTGCCGCGCATCGATCGCGGAGATCACCGGCGCCGATTTGCTCTGGCCGACGACGGTGGCGGCATAGGCCGATAACGTCGTCAGCCCGACGGCCGGCCGCTTGGCCGCGAGTGCAAGGCCGCGTGCCGCCGAAATGCCGACGCGGAGGCCCGTGAAACTTCCCGGGCCGACGGTAACGGCGATGCGGTCGAGCGCGGTGAAGGCGAGATTGGCCGATTGCATGACGCGCGCGATCATCGGCATCAGCGCCTCGGCGTGGCCGCGCTTCATGAGAAGCTGCTCCTGCGCAAGGAGCTCGCCGGCGTCGGTATCGAGCACGGCGGCCGCGCACGCTTCCAGCGCGGTATCGATGGCAAGGATCAGCATGAGAGAGCGAATAGCGAGTGGCGAATGGAGAGCAGTCTAGCGAACCAAGCGCCTATCCGCCATTCATCACGCACGATTTGCAGGCCTCCAAAATGCCCTACGACAACTGTCATTCCGGGATGGTGCGTCAGCACCAGACCCGGAATCTCGAGATTCTCAGGCGCGCAACTGCGCGCCGGGGCTCGGTCCTTCGGACCGCCCCGGAATGACGACTTCGTCGTCACATCGGCCGGACTTCGACCACGTCGGGCACGAAGTGCTTGAGCAGGTTCTGGATGCCGTGCTGGAGCGTCGCGGTCGATGACGGGCAGCCGGAGCAGGCGCCCTTCATGTTGAGATAGACGATACCGTCCTTGAAGCCGCGGAAGGTGATGTCGCCGCCGTCATTGGCGACCGCCGGACGCACCCGGGTCTCGATCAGGTCCTTGATCATGTCGACCGTCTCGGCATCGGCCTCGTCGAAGAACTCGTCCTCGTCGTCGAGATCGGCATCGCTTTGCGCCGCGCCGTCGGCGAGCAGCGGCGCGCCGGACATGTAGTGCTCCATGATGGCACCGAGGATCGCGGGCTTGAGCTGCTGCCATTCACCGTTCGCCTTGGTCACGGTGATGAAGTCCGATCCATAGAACACGCCGGTGATACCGGGCACCTCGAACAGCTTCTCGGCGAGCGGCGAACGCGCCGCGGCTTCGCGGCTCGCAAATTCCATCGGGCCGCCGTCGACCACGACGCGGCCGGGAATGAATTTCAGCGTGGCGGGATTGGGGGTGGCTTCGGTTTGAATGAACATGGTTTTCTCCAGACGTCGCCGGTTCAAGGCCGGCGCGTGGCCTATCCACTAGCAGATGGCGACGGCGAACGCACGATCAAGGGGTGAGAGCGCCTGTTTTGCAGTTATATCAGCGAGTTAAGGTGCTCTTCCCCTCCCCCTCCAGGGGAGGGGAAGAGGCAGCCTATGACAGCGAATCCACGCTTTGGTCGCTCAGCGCGCCGGAAACGATCGTCACGGGAACGGGGAACGTGCCCAGCGCATATGTGAGCAGCGAGACCAGTGGCCCGGGGCCTTCCGCACCGGGATTGGCAGCGAGCACCAGCATGGCGATGTCGGGGTCCTCGTCGATCACCGCGAGCAGCTGTTCCATCGGCGCGCCTTCGCGGATCACCCGTTCCGGCGTGATCGCGGCAATGCCGTTGGCGCGGCCGGCGGCGCGGTCGAGCGCGGCTTCCGCCGCCTCATGCGCTTCGGCGCGCATGATGTCGGCCACACCAAGCCATTCCTGGGTCTGCTGCTCGGGCTCGATGATGCGCAGCATCACCACGCCGCCGCCGGCGCGGATCGCCCAGCGGCTGGCGTAATAGACCGCGCGGTCCCATTCGGCAGTGTCGTCGACAATGACGAGGCATTTGGGCTTGTGACCCGGCTCGAAGCAAAGTCGCTTGTTGGTCATGCATGTCCCGGCGTGTGCACGGCCGACATGCTGCCACGCCGTAGCGGCCTTCGACAAGCGGCGTCGCTTAGGCCGAACGATCCCATGGGATCGGTGCCGGCGCCTTTGCGGCGGCCACGCTTTCAGCGTCGCCGGGTTGTACCGAAATGATGTGCCGGTATTCGAACGGAAGCTCGGTTCCGTGCCAGAATTCATCGTTCTCGGCGACGGAATGCGGTTGATTGGCAAGCATGCCGATATAGCCGTCCGGCGTGCGCTCGCGGACGATGACCCACATCCGTTCGACGGCCGGATATTCGTCGCCCTCTACGGTGATTTCGAAGATCAGCTTGGCGTAATCGCCCACCCGGAGCATCTTGCGGACGGCAAGGTCCGGAATGTGAAAGGTCGCGGGAGCCTCGCGATGACGCTCCTCGCCGTCATTGAGGCGCCAGCCGTCTCTATGAAGGTCTGGCGCTCTCATCGACGTGTTCTCGCTAGCGCCGGCGGATGAAGCCGACGATGTCCTTCGAGAGCTTCATGGTCTCGTCCGCGATGGCCCGCGCCCGGTCGGAACCCTCGTTCAGGATCGCGTCGATATGGCCGGGGTCGGCGACGAGGCGCTTCATCTCGCCGGCGATCGGCGCGAGCTTGGTGACGCACAGCTCCGCCAGCGCGTTCTTGAAGTTGGAGAACTGTCCGCCACCGAAATCGCGGAGCACGTCGGCCTTGGAGCGGCCGGAGAGCGCCGCGAAGATGCCGACGAGATTGTCGGCCTCGGGGCGGGCTTCCAGACCCTTCTCCTCGGTCGGCAGCGGCTCCGGATCGGTCTTCGCCTTGCGGATCTTCTGCGCGATGGTGTCGGCGTCGTCGGTGAGGTTGATGCGCGAATTGTCCGAGGCATCCGACTTCGACATCTTCTTGGTGCCGTCGCGCAAGCTCATCACGCGCGTCGCCGGGCCCGTGATGAAGGGTTCCGGCAGCGGGAAGAACAGGCCGTCATTGGCGCCTTGGGCGCGGATCGAGTCGCCGAAGTCGTTGTTGAACTTCTGCGCGATGTCGCGCGAGAGCTCGAGATGCTGCTTCTGGTCCTCGCCGACCGGCACGTGCGTGGCGCGGTACAGCAGGATGTCGGCCGCCATCAGCACGGGATAGTCGAACAGCCCGACGGAGGCGTTCTCGCGGTCCTTGCCGGCCTTTTCCTTGAACTGGGTCATGCGGCCCAGCCAGCCCATGCGCGCGACGCAGTTGAAGATCCAGGCGAGCTCGGCATGGCCGGAAACCTGGCTCTGGTTGAACACGATGTGCTTGTTCGGATCGATGCCGCTCGCGATGAACGCCGCGGTCACCTCGCGGGTGTTGCGCGCGAGCTCGGCCGGGCCGCCCCAGACGTCCACGCCTTGCGTGATCGCGTGCATGTCGACGACGCAATAGATGCAGTTGTGGGTTTCCTGCATCCTCACGAAGTTGACGATCGCGCCGAGGTAATTGCCGAGATGCAGATTGCCCGTCGGCTGGACGCCCGAAAAGACCCGTTCAACGAATGGCATGGCAAGCTTTTCCTAGAAGGTACCGGCCGTCGTTTCCAACAGCGGCGCTGCCCCGTCAAGGGCAATTCCACCTCTCCCATAGGGAGAGGTCGCGCCGTAGGCGCGGGTGAGGGGTTAGGCTCCATCGTGAGACCAAGTCCCCTCACCCGATTTGCTGCGCAAATCGACCTCTCCCGATGGGAGAGGTGAAGACCGGTCGGCGGACGCTCTAATGTGCGGGCCGCCTCAAGGCGGCGGCCGCCTCGCGCCAGGAGGCTGCGCCGAGGGTTTGCAGGAGCAGGCCGTAGACGGCGATTCCGGCCGCGATCTGCACGCCCAGCACGATGAATTTGATGACGCCATGCGCTTCGGCAGGCACCAGACCCGCGGTCAGCCAGAGCAGGGCGCCCATGGCGGAAGCGGCGAGCACGATCCGCGGCAGCCGCTTGCGGGCGCTTGCATCGACCGAGAAGCCGAATTCGCGCGTGCCCTTGCGCAGCAACGAGAGCGCGCTGCTCCAGGCGCCGGCCGCGATGCTTGCAGCGATTCCGCTTGCACCGAAGAAATGGCCGAGGAGAACCGCAAACACGATCGCGACCGCAAATCCCTTGGCCGTTGCGAGCAGCGGCGTCATCGTGTCGCTGCGGGCATAGAAGGCCGGCGACAGCGCCTTGATCAGCACATGAGCCGGCAGGCCCAGCGCCAGCCACATCAGCGCGCGCGCGGTGGCCGCGCTGTCATCGGCGCCGAAGGCGCCATGCTCGAACAGCAGCCGGACGATCGGCTCGGCCAGCACGATCAGGCCGAGCGTTGCCGGCAGCGCGAGCCCGGTCGCAAGTTCCAGCGCGCGCGATTCCGCATGCGCCACCGCGTCGCGGTCGCCGCCGGTGACGGCGCGTGTGAGCTCCGGCACCAGCACCGTGCCCATGGCGACGCCGACGATGCCGAGCGGCAGCTCGATCAGGCGGTTGGCGAAATAGAGCCAGGAGACGGCAGAGGGCGTGGCCGAAGCGATGATCGCACCGGCGACCATCAGCCATTGCGGGCCCGAGCTTGCGATCATGCCGGGAATGGCCTTGGCGAAGAAGCCGCGCATCTCCTTGTCGAAGTTGACGCGCAACGGCGTGGCGAGGCGGCCGCTTCGCTGCGACAGCAGCATGGCGAGTTGCAGAAGACCAGCGATGCCGACGGTCGCCGCCAGCATCCACGCGGCGGAGGTTGCATCGGCATGCCAGACGAGCAGCACCGCAATCGCAGCGATCAGGGCGATGTTGAACAGCAGCGGCGAGAACGCCGTGAGGGCAAAACGTCCTTGCGCGTTGAGCAGCCCCATCAGCACCGTGACGGGGCCGGCGAAAGCGAGATAGGGCAGCATCAGCCGTGCGTTCTGGACGGCGAGATCGAGGGTGCTGCTACCGAGGAATCCCGGCGCGATCACCGTGATGATCAGCGGCATCAGCAGCGCAATGACGACCGAGATCGCGATCAGGGCCGCGCTGACCGTGCCGAGCACGCGTCCCGCGAAGGCAGATGCAGCCGCCTCGCCATCGCGGTCACGGACGCGCAGCCAGGCCGGGATCAGCGCCGCATTCAGTGCCCCTTCGCTGAGCAGCCGCCGCACCACGTTGACGAGCTGGAAGGCGGCCAGAAACGCATCCGCCACCGCGCCGGTGCCGAGCAGGGCGGCAATCATGGAATCGCGCGCAAAGCCCAGCAGTCGCGAGGCCAGTGTTCCCGTCGAGACGGTCAGGAAGGAGCGGATCATTGCGCGTGCATAATACCGTGGCTTGCCCGCAAAGGCCGGGTCGTGATAGGCCGCGAGCCAGATTTCAGGCCGACAGGAAGCGGATTTTCCCGGCAATCGCAATCCGGCAACAGGATCAAGGTGAATGGCTGACGTGAAATATGACGTTCTCGGGATTGGCAACGCGCTGTTCGATGTCCTGGTCAGGACCGACGAGGCTTTTCTCGCCAAGCACGGCATGACCAAGGGCAGCATGTCCCTGATCGACGAGGCGCGGGCCGCCGCCATCTACCAGGACATGGGCCCGGCGACGGAAGTCTCGGGCGGCTCGGCCGCCAATACCATCGTCGGCATCGGCAGCCTCGGTGCGCGTGCCGCCTATGTCGGCAAGGTCAAGGATGACCAGATCGGCGCGCTCTACGTCCACGACATCCGCGCCGCCGGCGTCGCCTTCAACACGCCCGCCGCGAAGGACGGCCCCGCCACCGGCTGCTCCTACATCCTGGTCACGGGCGATGGCGAGCGCACCATGAACACCTATCTCGGTGCGGCGCAGGATCTGTCGCCGGCCGACATCGACCCGGCCGAGATTGCGAGCGCCGGGATCGTCTATCTCGAGGGCTATCTCTGGGACCCCAAGAACGCCAAGGAGGCCTTCGTCAAGGCAGCCAAGATCGCCCATGACGCCAGGCGCAAGGTGGCGCTGACGCTGTCGGATTCCTTCTGCGTCGATCGCTATCGCGACGAGTTCCTGTCCTTGATGCGCAACGGCACCGTCGACATCGTCTTTGCCAACGAATCCGAGCTGCATTCGCTCTACATGACCTCGGACTTCGACACGGCGCTGAAGCAGCTGCGCAATGACGTCAATCTCGGCGTGGTCACCCGCAGCGAGAAGGGCTGCATGGTCGTCTCGGCGGAAGACGCCGTTGCCGCGCCGGCTTCGCCGGTCAAGCAAGTGGTCGACACGACAGGCGCCGGCGATCTCTTCGCCGCCGGCTTCCTCTATGGCCTGGCGCGCAACCTGCCGTACAAACAATGTGGCGAGATCGGCGCGCTCGCGGCGGCCGAAGTGATCCAGCACATCGGCGCGCGACCGCAAGTGTCGCTGAAGGAATTGGCCGAGCAGCGCGGGCTGACGGGGTAGACCCGTCTCTCTCCCCCGTCATCGCGATCGCAGCAATCCAGAATGTTTCTGCGGTGGCAGACTGGATTGCTTCGCTACGCTCGCAATGACGATGGGGAGGCACGCTCGTGCCTCATCCTCCGCTGTCATCGCCCGGCTTGACCGGGCGATCCAGTACTCCGAGACGTCAGTGGTTTATCGAGAAGCTGCGGCGTACTGGATTCCCCGCTTTCGCGGGGAATGACAGTTTTCGCGTGGTGAGATCAGCGTCCCTCACGCCGCCTTCTGCCCGCTGCCCGCATCGAGCCCGGCATAGACCCCGCGTTCGAATGCCGCGAACGTCTCCAGGCACTTTCCGTCCGCGAACGGCAACACCTGCATCAGAATCACGCCGGTGACGTCGCGCGACGGGTCGATCCAGTAATAGGTGTTGGCGAGGCCCGCCCAGGCGAGGCTGCCTGCGCTGCGCCCCTCGGCCGTCTTGGCGGTGTTGATGAGGAAGCTGAGGCCCCACTTCTTCGCCTGCTCCGGATAGAGATCGACGTCGTTGGTGTACATCGGCGCCACCGAGGTCATCTTGGTGACGTTGAGATCGCCGATGTGGTTCTGCCCCATCGTCGCGACCGTTTCGGGCTTCAGCACCTGGTTGCCGTTGCCGCGGCCCTTGTTGAGGATCATCTGCGTGAACTTGATGTAGTCGGCCGCGGTTGCATAGAGGCCGCCGCCGCCCATGCAAAATTCCGGCGCCTGCTCGAGCTCGAACGGGATCGATGCGAGTTGGCCGTCCTCACCGCGTGCATGCATGCCGACGAGGCGCTTGCGCATGTCGTCGGTGATCTTGAAGCCGGTGTCGCCCATGCCGAGCGGGGTAAACAGATTGTCGCGCAAGTAAGCATCGAGCCGCTTGCCGCTGACGGCTTCCACCGCCTTGCCGACGAAATCGATGTTGATGCCGTATTCCCAGCGCGTGCCGGGATCGGAGGCGATCGGCGTCTTCAGCGCGGCGTTCTGGCAGGTGATGATACCCGGCGTTCCGGTCTTCTCGAGATAGACGCCCATATTGCCGTTCCACATTTCGTAGCAGAAGCCGGCGGTGTGGGTCATGAGCTGGCGCAGCGTGATCGGTCCCTTGGCCGGCCGCAGCTTCGGCTCGCCCTTGGCGTCAAAGCCTTCGAGCACCTGCGGCTTGGCGAGGTCGGGCAACACCTCACCGATCGGCGCGTCCAGCGACAGCTTGCCTTGCTCGACCAGCTGCATCGCGCCCGCTGTCGTCACAGCCTTCGTCATCGATGCGATCCAGAACACGCTGTCCGCTGTCATCGCGTCGGGCTTGGACAGATCGCGCTTGCCGAACGCGCCCTGATACAGCTCGTCGTTACCGCTGGCGGCGATGGCCACAACGCCGGGAATCTCCTTGGCGTCGCTTGTCTTACGCAGAATCTCGTCGATCTGGGCTTGGCTTCGCATACGCATTTCCTCCGGTTTGATTATTGTTGGAAGTGATCGATTGTCCTCCTGCGTGCCCCGCGCGGCAAGCGCGTCCCGATGCCTCCGCCGGTCGCGATGTCGTGACTTGACGGCCCGCGCCCCGCGCAGGACGACAAGGCGGCTCAACTGCAACACTCCGTCACAATCTGTGGTGGATGGCCGCAACGAGCCGTGACCGCGGATGGGCTCTGGCGATATGTTTCGCGTGTTTGAAGCACCTGAAACATTTTGTGCGTTGCGGCGTTTGGCAACGGGCCCAATCAGCCGCGGACGTTAGGACTTGATACAAATTTTTGCGGCCGGCACCGGCCGCGAGGGGGACCTCTGATGATTTCAACCTGGAGCGAATGGAAGCGCTATCCCCGTCCCGGACGGGGCGACAATCTCGAGGCGCCGATCTCGCCCGGCATTTACGAGGTCCGCATCGCCGGCAGCGGTGCGCTCTACTCCTTCGGTGCGGTCGACAATCTGGCGCAGGCGCTGGCGCTGCTGCCGGTCGGCTCGAAGTCGTGGTTTGGCCGCCGCGACACCTCGGGCGTTCCCGATCTCGAATACCGGACCTGCGCGACCTCCTCGAAAGCCGACGCCAAGGCCGCCGCCGAGCGCATGATCGGCCGGCGCGAGACCTATATGAGCGGGGCGGCCTAAACAACGACGAGACCAGGTTGACCTGCTGCGGCGGGCACGATGCCTTACCGCTCCCCGCCGGGGAGAGGTAAGGGATCGCCGCTGCCAGCTTAGCTCCCATCTGATGTGCGTTGCGGGGCGGTGCATTGTGCGCCGTCTGTCCCTATATTCCGGGCCGATCCGAACGCTCCGAGGAGTAACGCCATGACCCCGACCGCCGCCGCACGCGCCCAGCACACCACCGCCA
This sequence comes from Bradyrhizobium sp. CCBAU 11386, assembly GCF_028128955.1. Classification (NCBI taxonomy): domain Bacteria; kingdom Pseudomonadati; phylum Pseudomonadota; class Alphaproteobacteria; order Hyphomicrobiales; family Nitrobacteraceae; genus Bradyrhizobium; species Bradyrhizobium sp. CCBAU 11386. The sequence goes on along the minus strand of NZ_LBKA01000223.1, from coordinate 40,631 downwards.
CCCTGCGCGACCGGTTGAAGGACCCTTCGCTGCTGAAGGAAGCTTGCTACATCGACGGCGCCTGGGTCGGCACGCCGGGCTTCGCCGTCAACAATCCCGCCACAGGCGTCGAGCTCGCAAAAGTTCCGCAGCTTGGTGCGGACGATACGACCAAGGCGGTCGAAGCCGCCGAGCGCGCCTTTCCCGCCTGGGCCAAGCTCACCGCCAAGCAGCGCTCCAACATCTTGCGCAAATGGTTCGATCTGATCGTCGCCAACCGCGAGGACCTCGCGCTGATCCTCACCTCCGAGCAAGGCAAGCCGCTCTCCGAGGCGCTCGGCGAGGTCGATATCGGCGGCGCCTATATCGAGTTCTTCGCCGAGGAAGCGCGCCGCGTCTACGGCGAGACCATCCCGACCCAGCGGCCCGATGCGCGGCTGCTCGCGATCAAACAGCCGATTGGCGTCTGCGGTGCGATCACGCCGTGGAATTTCCCGAACTCGATGATCACGCGCAAGGTCTCGCCGGCGCTGGCGGCCGGCTGCACCGTGGTGCTGAAGCCCGCCAACGAGACGCCGCTGTCGGCGCTGGCGCTGGCCGTGCTCGCCGAGAAGGCCGGCGTGCCCAAGGGCGTGTTCAACATCATCACCGGTGATGCGCCGCCGATCGGCAAGGTGCTGTGCGAGCATCCCGCGGTCCGCTTCGTCGGCTTCACCGGCTCGACTGCCGTCGGCAAGATTCTCTACCAGCAGGCCTCCGTCGGCGTGAAGCGGCTCGGCCTCGAGCTCGGCGGCAACGCGCCCTTCGTGGTGTTCGACGACGCCGATATCGATGCGGCGGTCGAAGGCGCCATCGTCTCGAAATACCGCAACATGGGCCAGACCTGCGTCTGTGCCAACCGCCTCTACGCCCAGGACAAGATCTACGACGAGTTCGTGCAGAAGCTGTCGAAGAAGGTCGCGGCGATGAAGATCGGCGACGGCACCGAGAGCGGCGTGACGCAGGGCCCGCTGATCAACATGAAGGCGGTCGACAAGGTCGAGCGCCACATTGCCGATGCCGTGAAGCGCGGCGCCAAGGTCGTTACCGGCGGCAAGCGCAGCGAGCTCGGACGCTCCTTCTTCGAGCCGACCGTGCTTGCCGACGTCAAGCCGGACTCGCTGGTGGCACAGGAAGAGACGTTTGGCCCGCTCGCGCCGGTGATCCGCTTCAAGGACGAGGCCGACGTCATCGCAATGTGCAACGCCTCGCCGTTCGGTCTGGCCTCCTACTTCTACTCTCGCGATCTCGGCCGCGTCTGGCGCGTCGCCGAAGCGCTGGAGTCCGGCATGGTCGGCGTCAACACCGGCCTCATCACCACCGAGGTCGCGCCCTTCGGCGGCGTCAAGGAAAGCGGCCTGGGGCGCGAAGGCTCGCGTCACGGCATGGAAGAATACGTCGAGATCAAATACGTGATGATGGCGGGGGTGTAACCGCCAATCGATGCTGCGCGCCGGCGATTTGAATTCGCCGGCGCGAATGCATCAGCGGCACACGTAGGCGCCGTTCACATATACGCGGACGCATGCTGTGCTGGCCGCTGCCGCACCCACGGCCGCTCCCCCTACGACGGCGCGCCGCGTGGTTCGACGCGCGACGCCGGCGACGCTTGCCGGGGTCGCCGGTCGTCCGACCCTGGCTTCAGCGGCTTGAACGATGAGAGTGATGCCGTCGTCGTGTGACCAATTGATCGAGCCGAAAATTCCACAGCCGAGAACGGCTGCAACAAGTAGCATTCGCTTGGTGTCGATCAGCTTCATGGCAACCTCCCTCGGGATATCAAAGCCGAGTGATCAGCATTCCTTTGTCATTTGCTCCCGGCTTGATCTGGATCAAAGCAGGAGGAATTGCAGGAGCGGCTTGCCCGCTGTTGCGAGGCGCGCGTCTTCTGGCAAAGGCGCAAGATGCAGGAGACGGCTCGAAAGCCACCTCCCGCTCATGCGTTTGTGCCATTACTGACAGCGATACATGCGGCCGTCGTCCATCTTGGTCAGCGTGCCGGGTGCGCAGACCATGCCGTTTCGCTTCCGCCAGTCCTCCGTGGAGTAGCCGTAAGCCGCGTAAGGACCACCACCCGCATAATAGCCCGTACCGGCCCCCCATCCAGGTGAGGTCGCGGCAATCGCGGCGGATGTGCCAACTGCTGCGGCGCCTGCCCCGACTGCGGCGGCACCGTATACGGCGCGCCGCGTCTGTCGACGTGCCACGCCAGCAGCGCTCACGGGAGTCAGCGGGCGACCGACCCGCGCCTGTGCACTGTCGACCGACATCGAGACGCCGTACTCCTCAGTCCAGGTGAAGGAGAACAACGCCGCGCAGGCGAAGGTCGAGACCGCTAGTGCAATTCTTGTCGCACACGTACGTGTCATGTTTCTTCTCCATGGCTGTTTTCCAAATGCGCTTTCGCTGTCCAGGGGCCGTTGCGCGGTCCCTGGAGGTCTTCCTCGCGCTGGTCTGGAGCGGCGTGCAGCCGAAGTAGCGATTGCGATAGGAGAAGCTTCATCGAGGCACGCCGTGTCGTGCTCGGAGAGCCAATGGCAGGCAGGATCATACTGGAAATCGGCGCCGGCCGCTATTGAGCCAACGCACGGCAATGGGTCACGCCAACTGCCTTATCACAGGGCCTGACGACACAAATCTCACGCGGCGAGCGAGCGCAGCGAAATCCGGGATTCGCGCCCCTCACAAGAAACCCGGATTGTCTTGCGCTCCATCCGGGCCACGCCTTCATCATCGCCGCAGCACCGCGATCGTCCGGTTCGCAAAGGTCAGCCGCTCGGCCATGACCGACACGAAATAGGTCAGCAGCTTGTGGCTGAGCGCGGGGTCTTCCGCCTTGATGGCGTCGAACTGGTGTGCGGTGAGCACGTAGAGCACGCTGTCGACCTCGGCCTGGATCGTCGCGCTGCGTGGGGTCTGGGCGACCAGGCCCATCTCGCCGATCGTGGTGTAGCGGCCGAGGCTGCGCACCCGCGTGGTGCGGTCGTCGTCGGCGGGGATCATGATGCCGACGCGGCCGTCGAGAATGAAGTGCATGGAATCGGCCGCTTCGCCCGCCCGCACGATGACCTCGCCGGCCCCGACCTCGAGGCGCTGGCAGCGGCGGATCAGCTCATCGGCATCGTCCTCGCTGTCGAGAATCCCCGTGAACCAGTCGCGCAGGCTCGCCTCCTCCTGCGCCAGTTCCTGATGCTGCGCGATGAGCTCGTTCTCGCACCACTCCAGCGCATGATCGAGCTCGGGAATGACGGTGACACCTTCGCCGATGAAATCGCTGGAGCGCAGCACCTTCTCGGCCGCGGCCGACACATGCACCAGGATCAGCTCGACGCCGAGGTCGCCGGCGCTGCGCTTGATCTGCGCAAAACTGTAGGCGGCTGAGGAGTCGACGCCGGTGACGAGCTTGAAGTCGAACAGCAGATAGCGGCACTCCGGGCGTTCATGCAGCAGTAGCTTGACGTGCTGAAAGAGCCGGTTGGCGGACCCGAAGAACAAATAGCTCTGGAGATTCAGGCCCTGGATCTTGCCGCCATGAGCCAGCAGCACCTCCTGGTCGTCGCGCGAGCGGTCGAGCGAAGAGCGATATTCGGCGCCGTCAAAGCTGTATTTGATCGATTCGACCCGCGCCGCGCTGAACGCGAAGGTCGCGCAGCCGATGATCACGCCGATCAGGATGCCCGGCACGAAACCCCAGATGACGATGATCGCGATGATGGCGACCAGCGACAAATATTCGAGCTTGGAGAGCCGCTTGCGCGACTCGATGAGCCATTTGTGGAGCTGGTCGGCGCCGAGATAAAGCAGCAGGCCGCCGAGCACGAATTTCGGCATGAAGCCGAGCAGCTCCGGTGCGACCGCGAGCATCAGCAGTGATATGGCCGCAACCGTGAGGCCGGACAGGCGTCCGCGGCCGCCGCTGCTGAAATTCAGGATCGAGCGGCTGACCGAGATACAGCCGGCATAGCCGGCGAGCGCGCCGCTCAGGATGTTGGCGGCGCCGGTGATGTTCAGCTCGCGCTCGAGATTGGCCTCGCGGTGCACGGCGACCTCGATGCCGGTGGTGTTGAACAGGGTGCTGGAGGCGGCAACGAAGATGACGGCGACGACGTTGCCGAGCAGGTCCGGCACGGCGGACCACGGATAGTGCGCGAGGTCGTCGGTGTGCCAGGGCACCATGAAGGTCGCCGGCGGCGGCGGCTGGAAGGTCCAGCCCAACGCGCGCGCCTCCTCCGGCGAAATCCCGGCGATCCACAACGCCAGATGTGCGGTGAGCATGCCGCCGACCAGGATGATCGGCAATCCGAACGCGTTGCGCGAGCGGTGCCACGTCAGATAGAGCACCAGCGCCATCGCGCAGGCGGCGCCCAGCTCCGAAAGCGTGACGCCGTTGGTGAAGTGCAGCAGAGTGGCAAACTGCACGGGATGATCGGTGATCACCCGGATCGCGCCCATGACGATCAGGAGTCCGGTGGCGCCGAGGAAGCCACCGATCACCGGATAAGGCACGTAGCGGATGGCGCGGCCCATCCGCGTCAGGCCCAGTCCGCACAGCACGACTCCCGTCAGCACGGTCGACAGGCCAAGCGTGATCAGGACGGGCGAGAGCAGCGGTGCCGACAGGTTGGCCGCTTCGATGCGTTCGACCAGCGAGGCGGCCAAAATGCCCGTCACCGCGGCGGTCGAGCTGTCGGGGCCGGCGACCGCGAAGGGCAGGGAGCTTCCCAGCCCGATGACAACCGCAAATACGGCGGAGCTGATGAAGGTCGCGGCGATGCCGTAGGACAGATAGGGCGACAGCGGGCCGGTGAAGATCAGCAGCGCGTAGGAAAGCCCGAAGGTGACGGTCAGGACGCTGGCGGCGCTCCCGCCCAATATATCATTCAGCGCACGCTTGAGGGACGGACTGACCCCGGTGACCGGACCGAGGCTAATTGCTGGATCTGTCACGCCGTGGCACCCGCCCCTGAGAAAAGTCTCGTCCGAGACGTAGACGACTACGGACTTAGCGCAACAGGATTCTTGTAACTATGAAATATCCGACAGTTCCGCCCATATCATGTGAACGGCCAATCATGCGTGAGGGATGGAATAGAGCCGGATGGACAATGCCGGAGCGGCACACCGACCCATCCACGTCGTTGCGAGCCAACGGGTCCGCGTAAAGCGCGGCCCGATGACAGGCTCCGCGAAGCAATACAGAATCTCTCCGCGGAAAGACTCTGGATTGCTTCGCTGCGCTCGCAATGACGAGTTTGTGGCGGCAGCCGCTGCCTAAATCTTCAGCTCTTTCCCCGTCACGCGCCGATACGCCTCCAGATACCTTTTGCTGGTCGCCTCCACCACGCTCGCCGGCAGCGGCGGCGGCGGGGCGTCGCCGTTCCAGCGGCCGGCGCGGCGCTCGACGTCGAGATAGTCGCGGAGCGGCTGCTTGTCGAAGCTCGCCTGCGGTTGGCCGGGCTTGTAGGCACTGGCCGCCCAGAAGCGCGAGGAGTCCGGCGTCATCACCTCGTCGATCAGGATGATGCGGCCGTCCTTGTCGCGGCCGAACTCGAACTTGGTGTCCGCGATGATGATGCCCTGCTCGCGGGCCAGCTCCTCGCCGAGCGTGTAGATCGCGCGCGTCATGCTTTCGAGCGTGTAGGCTGTCTCGTCGCCGACCACCTCGCGCATCCGCGCGATCGTGATGTTCTCGTCATGGCCGGTCTCGGCCTTGGTCGCCGGGCTGAAGATCGCCGGCTCCAGCTTTTCGCTCTCGACGAGGCCCGCCTTCAGCTTCTCGCCCGCGAGCGTGCCGCTGGCCGCATATTCCTTCCAGGCCGAGCCGGAGAGATAGCCGCGGATCACGCATTCGATCGGAAACACCGTGGTGCGGCGGGAGAGCATGGCGCGGCCGAGAATCTCGGCGCGGTGCGGCTTCAAGGCGGGCACGGCCGCGATGATCTCGTCGGTGTCGGCGCTGATCATGTGATGCGGCACCACGCCTTCGAGCTCGCCAAACCAAAACGCGCTGATCTGGGTCAGCACCGCGCCCTTCATCGGGATGGTCTCGCCCATCACGACGTCGAAGGCGCTGATGCGGTCGGTGGTGAGGAGCAGCAGGCGGTCGTCGTCGACGGCGTAGATATCGCGCACCTTGCCGCGCCCGATCTTGGGGAGGGGCAGGTCGCTGGAGAGCATGGTGGTCATCAGCAAAGCTTTCGCAGACAGGGCCTTCGGGCAGGAAATCCGGCCGCACCGGACAGCGCGGCCGGACACCGGATTAGCCTATTCCGGCAGCGGAATGAACTCATGTTCCTGCGGAACCGCCGCGAAGCGGCCGGTTTTCCAGTCCTGCTTGGCCTGCTCGATCCGCTCCTTGCTGGAGGAGACGAAATTCCACCAGATGTGGCGCGGGCCCTCCAATGCATCGCCGCCGAGAAACATCATGCGCGTTGCCTTGAGCGCCTTCACGGTGATGCGGTCGCCGGGCCGGAAGATCAGCAGCCGCGGCCCCTCATAGCGCTCGTTCGCGATCTCGACCTCGCCGTCCACCACGTAGATCGCACGTTCCTCATGATCGGGGTCGAGCGGCACGCTCGCGCCCTGGGCGGCGGTCACTTCGGTGTAGAACCAGGGCGAGACCATCGTAACAGGCGAGGTGATGCCGAAGGCGGAGCCCGCGATCACCCGCGCGGTGAAATCGCGCTCGGAGATCATCGGCAAATCGCCCGCGCCGTAGTGCTGGAACGACGGCGCAATCTCTTCCGATCCGGCCGGCAGTGCGATCCAGCTTTGCAGGCCCAGCATCTTCTGGCCCGAGGCGCGCTGCGCGTCCGGCGTGCGCTCGGAATGCGCGATGCCGCGGCCGGCGGTCATGAGGTTCATCGCGCCGGGCGCGATCTCCTGGACGTTGCCCTCGCTGTCGCGATGCATGATCGAGCCGTCAAAGAGATAAGTGACGGTGGCAAGCCCGATATGCGGATGCGGCCGCACGTCCATGCCCTTGCCGGAGACGAACTGCACCGGGCCGAAATGGTCAAAGAAGATGAACGGTCCGACCATCTGCCGCCTGCCGTGCGGCAGCGCGCGTCGCACGACGAAGCCGTCGCCGAGGTCGCGCGTGCGCGGCACGATGACGAGATCGAGCGCATCGCAGGACATGGGATCGCCGAGCACGGGATCGTTGGAGGGTTGCCAGCTCATGGTGGACTCCTTTTGACTTTCTTGGGCGCAATCGTAGCAGGATTTGGCGTCGCCGTCGCGACAAAGCCGGACAAGATGTTGTGGGGGGCGGCGGTGCCACATTCTCAACTGTCATCGCCCGCGAAGGCGGGCGATCCAGTACGCCGCGGCCCATCGATTCAATCATTGCCGTCTCGGAGTACTGGATCGCCCGGTCAAGCCGGGCGATGACACCTGTGGTGCGGATGGTCCTTGAAAAAGCCGGCTCAACGAACGATGTTCGGTTGATTTCATCCGAGACTGTTCGCATCGCCCGATGACCCTTGCTGCCCTCGAGGACGCCTTTCGCGCCGCCAGCGTCGCGCTGCTGCTGATGCTGGCGGCGTCGCTGTTACAGGACTTTCGCAAGGTGCTCGCAGCCCGGCTCGGTGCGGCCTTCGCGCTGGGCTCGGCCGCGCATGCGGCGAGCTATTCGGTGGATGTCACGTCGCGGATCCCGCTCCTGCATGCACCGCTGATCGCGTTGTCGACCGGCACCATCGTGGTGTTCTGGCTGTTCACACGCTCCCTGTTCGACGACGAGTTTCGCCTGCGCTGGTGGCACGGATGGGTCTGGGCGCTGGTGACGGCCTTCAGCTTCGCAGGCTGCGTCTGGATTGCACCCAGCGGCCATGTGCGGTTCTCGGTGACGGTGGTCAATCTGATCGTGCTCGGTTTCATCGCGCTTGCGGTCGGGCAGATGATCGCCTCCTGGCCGGCCGACCTGGTCGAGCGCCGCCGCCGCGTTCGTGTCTTCATCGTCTGCATAACCGCGCTCTATGGCGGGCTGAACGCGGTGCTCCAGATCGTCGTCGCCGGCCACCACGTCGGCGATGTCGCCGAAACCATCAATGCCGGCGTGCTCGCCGGCACCGTTGCGGCGATCGTCTATGCCATGATGCGCGTTGACGGGGCGGATCTGTTTCCGGCCGCGGCGGAGCCCGCACCGCCGATTGTTTTCAGTCAGCCTGCGGCCGATGACGCCGCCGATCAAAAGCTCATCGACGTCCTGATGCGCCTGATGGCGGACGAGCGGATCTATCGTCAGGAGAACATCACCATCGGCGTCCTGGCGGGCCGGCTGAAAATTCCCGAATACCGGCTGCGCCGGCTGATCAACCAGCGGCTCGGCTACCGCAACTTCAATGTGTTTCTGAACAACCACCGCATCGAGGAAGCCAAGGCCGCGCTCGCCGATCCCGCCCAGGCCGAGGTCCCCGTCATCACCATCGCGATGGACGCCGGCTTCCAGTCGCTCGGCCCCTTCAACCGCGCCTTCAAGGCGGTCACCGGCGTGACGCCGACGGAGTACCGGCGGCTCAAGGTCGGAGTTGCATGACGAGTTCTTCGCCTCTCCCCGCCTGCGGGGAGAGGCCGGAATTTGCGAGAGCAAATTCCGGGTGAGGGGGAGCCTCCGCGAGTCTTACTGTCACCGTCCCCGCGGAGGCTCCCTCTCCCCAACCCTCTCAGCGCGAGCAAAGCTCGTCGCGGCCCCGCAAGCGGGGAGAGGGAGCGCATTGCGGGCGTGGCGGCAATTTCGTCGGATTATAAGATATTGAAATAATTAGTGTATTTCAGAATCGGCCAACCCGCGCGGTTTCGGCGAGGCCGATTTCCAAATCCGGCGAGCGGTCATCGGCCCGCTCCGGCTTCCTCCCCGGCACACCTCTCGAAGCCGGAGAAAGCCCGTGACCCGCCGCCGCAAGATCGTCCTCCTCACCACCACCATCGCCTGTGCCGGCCTCGCGCTCGGCGCGGCGAGGGCCCACGACGTGCCCAAGATCGCCACCGGCTTCGTCGCCGACATCCTGTGCTCCGAGACCTTCGTCTCCGGCCTCGATCCCAGGCGCAATTTCAGCGAGACCACCGATGCGATGCCCGGCACCGGCCTGATCACCTGGGCGATGAATTTGCAGATCGATCGCGCCCGTAAGGATGTCACGGTGTCCCTGTTCGGCATCGGCCGCAGCCATGCCGTCTATCGCGAGGGGCTCGGCTGCACACTGGAGCACGGCGCGGCGATCGCCGACGTCACGGTGCCCGCGGACGACAGGCAGCCGGCGCTGCTGCCCGAGATCGCCGGCCCCGCGATCGTGCCGCCGCAAAGTCCCGAGCTTGCCGCCGCGCTCGACCGCGCCTTCGCGGAGCCCGCACAGCCGCCTTATCGCCGCACCCGCGCGGTCGTCGTGATGAAGGCGGGCCGCATCATCGCCGAGCGCTATGCGGACGGTATCGGACCGGAGACGCCGCTGCTCGGCTTCTCCATGACGAAATCGGTGATCTCGGCGCTAACAGGCGTGCTGGTGCGCCAGGGCAAGCTGAAGCTCGATGGGCCTGCGCCGGTCGCGGCCTGGAAAGATCCGAATGATCCGCGCCACGCCATCACCGTCGATCAGCTGCTGCGCCACACTGCGGGCCTTGCGCTCGGCAGCTCCTTGCAGGCCTCGCTCGGCTCCGCCTTCGAGCCCGTCAACCGGATGAAGTTCGTGGAATCCGACATGGCCACCTATGCGGAGAGCATCCCGCTTGAGACCGCGCCAGGCACCGCGTGGAACTATCACGACGGCAACATCATCATTCTCTCGCATCTGATCCGTAACGCAGCCGGCGGCAACCCGTCGGACGCGCTGCGCTTCGCGCGCCGCGAATTGTTCGCCCCGCTCGGCATGCGCCATGTCACGCTTCAGCTCGACGGTGCCGGCACGGTCGAGGGCTCCAGCGAGATGCTGGCGTCCGCACGCGACTGGGCGCGGTTCGGCCAGCTCTATCTCAATGACGGCGTCGCCGGCGGCAAGCGCATCCTGCCGGAAGGATGGGTGAACTATTCGGCGACGGCGACGCCAAACGCGTGGGTCGGCATCGGCGCCGGCTTCTGGACCAACCAGGGCGACAGCTTTGGCGCGAACTTTCGCATCACACACGGCTGGCCGCGCGATGCCTTCTTCGCCAAGGGCACGATCGGGCAGTACACGATCGTGATTCCGTCGGAGCGCCTGGTGATCGTGCGGCTCGGCCGCTCGCCGAACTGGCCGCCGCAAGCCGACGGCGTGTTCGATCTCGTGCACGACGTGGTGGCCGCAACGCGCGAGAAGGGGAAGCTGGCGGGGGTGAACTAGCCTTAACCTCTCCCCGCTTGCGGGGAGAGGTCGGATGCCCCCGGCGATGCGAAGCATCGTCCGGCGCGATCTGGGTGAAGGGGGTACAGGTCTCACGATCATCTCATCTGGGGAGAGAGCCCCTCACCCCAACCCTCTCCCCGTAAGAACGGGGAGAGGGAGATGAAGCTCACTGCCTCCCCAGCTCCGTCGCCTTCGCCACGCGATCGAACCGCTCCAGCGTCAGGATCGCATCCGCGAATTTCTCCGCGCGTGCATTCAGCACCGGGCGCGCCAGCGTCAAAAATTTCTGCTGCATCGCCTGCGCATCGGGAAACGAGTTCGGCTCGCCGGAGGGATCGGCATAGAGCCGCTCGTGCACGCCATCGTCCGTCGTGATGCTGACGCGCGCACCGAACGGATGGGTGCGGCCGATCTCGAGCCGGTCGTCCTGCACCACGTCGAACTTGTCGGCGAGCGCGTCGATGGCGGCATCGCCAAGGCGGTTGTAATCGTCCCAGCCGAATGAGCCCTGGTCGAGCGCGAGCGCGCCGGTGAAGAACATCGAGAACTGGCCGCCGACGATCGAGGTCGGATGCCGCTTGGTCGCGGCATCGCCGGTCAGGGTGATGCCGTTGCGATGCAGGCCGATCTCGACGCGCCTGACCTGGTCCGGCGTCAGATTGTGCTCGCGCCGCATGGCGATCAGCGCGTCGATCGCGGCATGGGTGTAGCGGCAGCTCGGATACGGCTTCACACCGATCTTCATCGTCTCATAGGTCTTGCCGAGCCCGGCCACGGCCTTGTCGGGATGCGCATCGTCGGTGTAGCCGGCGAGCAGGCCGTGCTTGCCCTCGACCGATTCGGTCGCGCCGACGAAATCGTTGCGCGCCAGCGTCGCGGCGATCACGCCGTTCATCGCGGCGGCGCCGACCTGGTAGCGCTTGTTCCAGGCGCCGTTGACCAGAAATTGCAGCGAGCCCGCGGCCTGGCTGCCGGAGACGCCGAAGGCGGCGATGATCTGCTTTTCGCCGAGGCCGAACAGTTTTCCGGCCGCAGCTGCCGCGCCATAGGTGCCCGCAGTCGCGGTCGGGTGGAAGCCGCGCGCATAATGCGAGGTCGGGTCGAGCGCGTTGCCGAGCCGGCAGCAGACTTCATAGCCCGCCACGATCGCGGTCAGCACGTCGCGGCCGGAAGCGCCGACCATCTCGCCGACGGCGAACGCGGCCGGAACGACCGGCGCGCTCGGATGCAGCGAGGAATCCGCATGCGTGTCGTCGAAATCGAGGGAATGGCCGAGCGCGCCGTTGAGGAGCGCCGCGACCGCCGGCGTCCAGGTCTTGCTGTCGCCGAACACGGTAGACTCGCCCTTGGTGTCGAGCGCGAGCGCCTCCAGCATCTTCAGGATCGACGGGGTGGATTCCGCTTCGCGCCTGGCCCGGATCGCGCTGCCGAGGAAATCCAGCGTCAGCACCTTGGCGCGATCCAGCACTTCCGCCGGAATATCCTGGTATTTCAGATTGAAGACATAGGCGGCGAGCGTTGCGGTTTCGTGGGCCATCGTGTTTCCTCGTTTTGGCGCGCAAGTTAGGCGGGCTGATTTGGCCTTTCAAGCGGCGTTGGGGCCGCGGGCATCAGCTATGCTTCTGCCTGGCTTTACGAGGATCGGACCGGGACATTCGACGATGGCACTCGCACGACAGGTGTTCGACCGGATCAGGTCGCGGCGGACGCAGCTGGGGCTCGCGATCCGGGTCACGGTGGCCGCGACCGCGGCCTATGCGATCGCCACCGCGCTGCATCTGCTGCTGCCGCTCTGGGCGGTTCTGACCTCGCTGATCGTCACCCAGATGAGCGTCGGGCGCTCGCTCAAGGCGACGCGCGACTACATGCTCGGCACCATCGGCGGCGCCATCTATGGCGGCGCCATCGCCATCCTGATTCCCTACTCCAGCGAGGCCGGGCTGCTGGGGCTTCTGGTCCTCTCGGTCGCTCCGCTCGCCTTCATCGCCGCGATCAATCCGAGCCTCAGCGCGGCGACGGTCACGGCCGTGATCGTGCTGCTGGTCCCGACCATGCATCACTCCGACCCCATGACCTCGGCGATCGATCGCGTCAGCGAGGTCGCGGTCGGCGCCATCACGGGACTGCTGGTCTCGTTCCTGGTGCTGCCCTCGCGCGCGGTGCGGCAGATCCGCGCCAGTGCGGCAAAACTGCTCGAGCTGATCGCGGATGCCTTCACCGAGCTGCTTGCGGGCCTGACGCGCGGCCGCGACAACGACGCGCTGCACCGGATCCAGGACGGCATCGGCACGGCGATGGTCGGTCTCAATACGATCGGCGCCGAGGCCGAGCGCGAGCGCGCCGCGCGCCTGTCGAGCGGGCCCGACACCGGTCCCTTGCTGCGAACGGTCCTGCGGCTGCGCCATGACGTCGTGATGATCGGCCGCGCCACCGTGGTGCCGCTGCCGGCCGAGGTGCAGATGCGGCTTGCAGCTCCCTTGACGGAAGTCTCGACCGTGATCGCGCGGTTCCTGCGTTCGGCCGCCGCGGCCTTGCGCGAAGGCGCCGGCGCGCCGCCGATCCATCCCGTGCATGTCGCGCTTCAGCACTACGCCGAGGCGGTTGCCGCGGTGCGCCAGGACGGTCTGATCCGTGGCCATTCCAGCGACACCGCCGAGCGCTTCTTCGCCATCGGCTTCTCGCTGGAGCAGATGCACCAGAACCTCTGCGATCTCGACCGCGTCGTCGGCGAATGGTCGGAAGCCTCGACCGACAAGTCCGCGCGCGTGGCTGAGTAGAACAGATAAACGAGCTCAAGACGAAGAAAGGAGAGACCATGTTAGGGAACGCGAAGGTGGCAACCCGGCTTCCGGCAAAAGACCTGAACCGCGCTCGGGCATTCTACTCCGAGAAACTCGGGCTCGAGCCGATAGAAGAGCGTGCGGGCGGACTCCGCTATGTCTGCGCGGGGGGCGAGTTTGCGATATTCATCTCGGCCGGAATGCAATCCCACACGCACACACAGATGGGATGGGAAGTCGAGGATATCGAGGCAACCGTACGCGAGCTGCGCGCGCGGGGAGTCGAGTTCGAGGAGTACGATCTGCCCGGCCTGAAGACCGTCGAGGGGATTGCTGAGATTGCGGGAAATTACCCCAGCAAGGGTGTTGGAGAGCGGGGCGCCTGGTTTCGCGACAGCGAAGGTAACTTGCTCGGGGTGGGGCAGCCGGTGTGAAGTTGACGGGCGACCGCGTCGCCTTCGAGGGAACACACGCCCTACCGCCGCGTCGGGCCCTTGTCCTGCATGCGCGGACTGCGGAACGAGACGAAGAGATCGACGGACAGCGTCATCTCGCCGGCTCCGCGATTCGCCCCATCATGCCGCGGACCACGACCTTGTGGAACGGCATGATCAGCGTGAGGTAGGTCCGGCCGAGGAGGTTGTGCGTCCGCACCAGCGTGGTCGAGGTGACCTGGCGCTCCGCCGCCGTGCCGGCGACATCGACCACGATGCGGAAGTCGAGATGAGAATCGTCGAACCCGGCGACCAGCCGCTCGGGCGTTTCGCTCAGCACCGGAAACAGGCCGATCAGGCCGCCGGGGGCCGGGGCGCCTTCGCCCGATGTCTTCAGCCCGAACGGTCTCACCAGCATGTTGCGCAGGCGCACGAGCGCATCGACCCAGCGCGGTCCGTGCAGAACCATCCGCACGCAGGCCTCGCGGGCATTCACCGCCGTCGCGCCGATCTCCACGCGAAACGCATCGATGAACTGCGCGCCCGCCAGCAGCGTGCCGGCGTCGACATTGGGGGGGACTTCGCGGACTGTGCCTATCATCCCGTCAGTCTGCGCGCCAGCATCCGGAAGCGCAAGACCAGGAGGCCGGCATAGACGAACGTGCCGGTCGAGAACCCGATCCAGACGCCGACCGCGCCCAGCCCGGCGTGGAAAGCCAGGACCCAGGCGACGGGAAAGGCGATGCACCAATAGCCGATCGCCGCGAACACCAGTGTCATCCTGGTGTCATTGATGCCGCGCAGCGCGCCGCCCATGATGGTCTGGAGGCCGTCGGCGATGAAGAAGGTCGCGCCGACCAGCAGCAGTGTCGCCGTCAGCTCGACCGTTGCCGCGCTGGCCTCGCTGCTGCCGAAGAACAGCCGCCCGAGCGCGTAGCGGCCGAGGATGATGGCAACGGTCAGGGCCGAGACCAGCGCTACGCCAAGCACCGCCGCGACGAGGCCTGCACGCCTCACCGCGGCCGGGTCGTCGCGGCCGAAGGCATGGCCGACGCGGACCGTCGCCGCCATGCCGATGCCGAGCGGGACCATGAACAGCACGGCCGTGACCTGAAGCGCGATCTGGTGGGCGGCAAGCGCCGAGGTCGAGATCAATCCCATCAGCAGCGCGGCGGACGAGAACAGGCCATATTCCAGCAGCAGGGAAAACGAGATCGGTGCGCCGACCGCGATGAGCTGGCGCATCAGGGGCCAGTCGATCCGCCAGAGATGGGCGAGCGGGCGGTAGTCCGCGAATGGTTTTCGCCATGCGGCGATGGCGAGCACGGCGAGGAAGGTGCCGAGGTTGACGAGCGTGGTCGCAAGCCCGGCGCCGAACAGGCCGAGCTCCGGCAGGCCGAACAGGCCATGGATCAGGACATAGACCAGCGCGGCATTGACGGGGATCGCCGCGACCGTGATCCACAGCGGCGGCTGCGGCCGGTTCACCGCGCTCATCATGCTGCGCAGCGCGATGAAGCCCAGCGCCGGCGCGATGCCCCAGGCGAGGCCATTCAGATAGCGCTGGGCGAGCGCCGCCGACTGCGGCGCCTGTCCGAGAGCGATCAGGATGTGTTCGCCATAGAGCGGCGAGGCCATCATCGGCAGCGAGATCAGCAGCGCGACCCACAAGCCGACGCGTAGCGAGCGGCGGATACGCCTGACGTCGCCGGCGCCGAACGCCTGCGCCGCCAGCGGCGACACCGCAGCCATCAATCCGAGCCCGAAGGTGAAGCTGACGAAATAGACCGTATGCGCCAGCGCGGCCGCCGCGACCGCATCCTCGCCGAGCCGGCCGATCAGCGCGAGATCGGTCGTCATCATCGCGATCTGCCCGAGCTGCGTCAGCATCATCGGCACGGCCAGCCGCAGCGTCTCGACGAACTCTTCGGCGAGAAGGCTTGGCGGCACGCCGGCTTGCGGCCGCGGACGAGGCTGCACGGTGTCGAGCATGGCCGGTCAATAACACAGCCGCACGTCGAAAACATGGCTCATGTTTCTTCTCCCTCTCCCCGCTTGCGGGGAGAGGCGAAGAGGCACTCAGCCCTTGCGCTCGGGCACGCGCTTGATCTTCGCGCCCAGCGCGTTCAGCCGTTCCTCGATGCGCTCGTAGCCGCGCTCGATCTGGTCGGCGTTGTTGATGGTCGAGGTGCCCTCGGCGCAGACGGCGGCCAGCAGCATCGCCATGCCGGCGCGGATGTCGGGCGAGGTCATCGGCGCGCCGCGCAGGCGGCTGGGACCGGCGATGATGGCGCGATGAGGATCGCAGAGCACGATACGCGCGCCCATCGCGATCAGCTTGTCGACGAAGAACATCCGCGATTCGAACATCTTCTCGAACATCAGGATCACGCCCTCGCATTGCGTGGCGGTGACGATCGCGATCGACATCAGATCGGCGGGGAAGGCCGGCCAGGGCTGGTCCTCCAGCTTCGGCACGTGGCCGCCGAAATCGTCCTGGATCTTCAGCGTCTGGTTCGAGGGCACGATGAGGTCGTCGCCCTCGACGCGGCAGACGATGCCGAGCCGCTCGAAACCCATGCGGATCGAGCGCAGATGCTCGACACCGGCGCGCACGATGCGAAGCGGCGAGCGCGTCACGGCGGCAAGCCCGATCAGCGAGCCGACCTCGATATGGTCGGGCTGGATCCGGTAGGTCGCTTCCCCCAGCGTCGCCGGCCCATGCACGATCATGGTGTTGGTGCCGATGCCCTCGATCCTGGCGCCGAGCGCGACCAGGAAGTTGGCGAGGTCCTGCACATGCGGCTCGGAGGCTGCGTTGCGCAAATAAGTGACGCCGTCGGCGGCGACCGCCGCGACCAGCGCGTTCTCGGTCGCGGTGACGCTCGGCTCGTCCAGGAACACGTCCGCGCCGGCGAGCTTTGGCGCGCGGAATTCGAGCCGGTCGGTCGCGGTGACTTTGGCCCCCAACTGTTCCAGCGCCAGCACATGGGTGTCGAGCCGGCGGCGGCCGATGACGTCGCCGCCGGGCGGCGGCAGCATCACCTCGCCGCAGCGGGCGAGCAGGGGGCCTGCGAGCAGGATCGAGGCGCGGATGCGGACGCAGAGCTCGGGGTCGAGATCGGCGGCGCGGATGCTCTTGGCATGGATATGAAGCGTGTTGCGGGCGGTCCATTCCGCCGCCGCGCCGACCGAGCGGATCAGCTCGACCAGCGTCTCGGTGTCTCGGATCCGCGGCACGTTCTCCAGCGTCACCGGATGCTCAGTGAGCAGCGCGGCGGCGATGATCGGCAGTGCCGAATTCTTGTTGCCGGACGGCTCGATCGAGCCCGAGAGCCGGTGACCGCCCTCGACGATGTACTGGATGGGCGCCACGGTGGTTCTCGCTGTCCTGTTGGGTGGGGCGGGCCTGTTTCGGGCGGAAACTACAGAGAATTGAGCGCGGGAGCAATTGCGCTGGCCGGTGTTCAGAGTCCGGGCCGTCACCTCCGAAGAGGCTGCCAGCCCCTCAAAACAGCCCGATGATATTCCCCACGACATACAGGATCGCGATCAGGATCAGCGCGCCGATCATGACAAAGGAGATTTCGATCGCGATGGCGCCGGTGCCGAGGACGGCGGCGACGCCAGCGAGGAGCCGTTCCTCCCGGAAGATCAGCGAAAGAACCGACAGCAGGATGGCGAGCAAGCCGAGCGAAATCGCTGTGGCGGATGCTGTTTCGCTCCAGCTTCGCCCCGCCGATTTTTCGACCTTCGGCGCCTGATACTCCACGCCCTTCACGCGCGCGATCACGCGTTCCTTGATGCGATGTCCGGTGTCGACGATGATCTGGTCAGCCGGCGGCGGTGGAAACACCATCGGCACGACCCAGTGCGGCAGCACAGCCGCCATCAGCGCCAGCATACCGACAATGCTGCCGATGATGCCAAGCCGACGGGACGGTACGGCGGAACTGGGCGTGGTTGAACTGGTCATCGCGTGGCATTTCCCGGCCGGAACTGGCCTTGCGGGTTCATGCCACTTCGTCGCGATGGCGGGTGGTGAGGTTCAGGGATGCTGGGATTGGTTTAGCCGTCATGCCCGGGCTTGTCCCGGGCATCCACGTTCTTTGTTCCGCGGAGCAAGGCGTGGATGGCCGGACAAGCCCGGCCACGACGCTGTGAAAGCAGCGAGCCCTAGATATCGATCGTCGCGCTGAGCGAATGTTCCTGGATGAAGTCGCGGCGCGGCTCGACCACATCGCCCATCAGCTTGGTGAAGATGTCGTCGGCCTCGTCGACCTCCTTGACCTTCACCTGGAGCAGCGAGCGCGCATTGGTGTCCAGCGTTGTTTCCCAGAGCTGCTCCGGGTTCATCTCACCCAGTCCTTTGTAGCGCTGCAGGGTGACGCCCTTGCGGCCGGCGTCGGTGACCGCTTCGAACAGATCGACCGGACCGTGGACCGTGTGCTCGACGTCCTTGCGCCGCAGGTTGCCGGGGCGGGCATAAACATCCTGCAGCTTGGGCGTAAATTCGTCGAGCTTGCGGGCCTCGGCCGAGCCCAGGAACGCGGAGTCAATGATCGCGACGTCCTTGACCCCGCGCACAGTGCGCTCGAACTGGAAGCCCTGGCCTTCCACGTAGTGGCCGACCCATCCGCGTTCGACATCCTCGGCCTGCTTGTCCAGCCGTCCGGCGATGTATTGGGCGGCCGCGGCGGCCTTGTCGGGATCGCCGTAGATGTCCTTGTTCAGCACGCCAGTGATGGCGGCCTGCTCGACGACCTTGCGGTTGTAGCGGGTGTGCAGATTGCGCAGGATGCTGCGAACGACTCGGGCGTCGTCGACCAGTCCGCGCAGGTCACGGCCGCTGCGGTCGCCGCCGGTGCCGGGCGTGAATATGCAATCATCGAGGCCGGTCTCGATCAAATAATCCTCCAGCGCCCGCTCGTCCTTCAGATACTGCTCGGACTTGCCTCTGGAGACCTTATAGAGCGGCGGCTGGGCGATGTAGAGAAAGCCGCCGTCGATGATGTCGCGCATCTGGCGGTAGAAGAAGGTCAGCAGCAGCGTGCGGATGTGGGCGCCGTCGACGTCGGCGTCCGTCATCACGATGATCTTGTGATAGCGCAGCTTCTCGATCGAGAACTCGTCGCTGATGCCGGTGCCGAGCGCGGTGATCAGCGTGCCGATCTGCTCGCTTCCCAGCATCTTGTCGGGACGCACGCGTTCCACGTTGAGGATCTTGCCGCGCAGCGGCAGCACCGCCTGGAATTCGCGGTTGCGGCCCTGCTTGGCGCTGCCGCCTGCCGAGTCACCCTCGACGATGAAGAGTTCGGACTTGGCCGGATCCTTTTCCTGGCAGTCGGCGAGCTTGCCGGGCAGCGAGGAGACCGAGAGCGGGCTCTTGCGCGTCAGCTCGCGCGCCTTTCGCGCGGCTTCGCGGGCGGCTGCGGCCTGGATCACCTTGCCGACGATCATCTTGGCTTCGCTAGGGTGCTCCTCGAACCAGGCCTGGAGCGCCTCGTTGAGCACGTTCTCGACCACCGGACGCACTTCCGAGGACACCAGCTTGTCCTTGGTCTGCGACGAAAACTTCGGATCGGGCACCTTGACCGACAGAACGGCGGTGAGGCCTTCGCGGCAATCGTCGCCGGTCAGCGCGATCTTTTCCTTCTTCGCATTGGCCTCGGCATAGCCGTTGACCTGGCGCGTCAGCGCGCCGCGGAAACCGGCGAGATGGGTGCCGCCGTCGCGCTGCGGGATGTTGTTGGTGAAGCACAGCACGTTCTCGTGGTAGCTGTCGTTCCACCACAAGGCTGCCTCGACGCCGATGCCGTTGGCTTCCGCGCGCACCATGATCGGCGCCGGCACGATCGCCTTCTTGTTGCGGTCGAGATATTTGACGAATTCCTCGACGCCGCCGGAATAGTGCATCTCCTCGCGCTTCTCGACCGCGTGGCGCATGTCGGAGAGCGCGATGTTGACGCCGGAGTTGAGGAAGGCGAGCTCGCGCAGGCGGTGCTCGAGTGTGGCGAAATCATATTCGATGTTCTTGAAGGTGTCGGGCGAGGCCAGGAACGTCACCTCGGTGCCGCGCTTGCCCGGCGCGTCGCCGACCACCACCAGCGGTGCGACGGCATCGCCATGGGCGAACTCGACGTAGTGCTCCTTGTTGTCGCGCCAGATGCGCAAGCCGAGCTTGCTCGACAGCGCGTTCACGACGGAGACGCCGACGCCGTGCAGGCCGCCGGAGACCTTGTAGGAGTTCTGGTCGAACTTTCCGCCGGCATGGAGCTGGGTCATGATGACCTCGGCCGCCGAGATGCCTTCACCCTTGTGGATGTCGACGGGAATGCCGCGGCCGTCGTCGCGCACGGTGACGGAATTGTCGGCATTGAGCACGACATCGACGCGCGTGGCGTGGCCCGCCAGCGCTTCGTCGATCGCGTTGTCGACGACCTCGTACACCATGTGGTGCAGGCCCGAGCCGTCGTCGGTGTCGCCGATATACATGCCCGGGCGCTTGCGGACGGCATCGAGACCCTTGAGCACGCGGATCGATTCCGCCCCGTAATCGCTCGGATTTGAGGGCTCGTTTTCGGCAGGCGTCTGCCGAGCAGGTTCTGTCATGAGAGGCCTTCGAGATGTCGCCCGAATCAGCCGCGCAAAAAGGCGCTGATGTGAGGCTATTTGTGCCATGAAAGACCGCTTGCGCCTAGCGCAAAGTATCCTCCGGCAACCCTTTGACTAAATAGGGATTTTTGGCCGGTTTTCAAGGCTCCCGAAGGCCGATTCTGGGCACCGCAAAAAGCGCGATTCGGACCCTCCTTTTCACCCCCCGAAGGCGTGGATCTTGCGGGGCGGAGAAGCGCGTTCCGAGATGCCGCGGCGCCCCGGAACTCGCCACGGGTTCAGTATATCTGATCCGGCTTCTTATCGTCGCTGAGGCCCCAGGCCTCGCCTGAGGCCAGGGTGACGGTATCGGTGCGCACCAGAAGGCCCGACACGCGTAGCTCGTAGGAATACGTGCCCGGCGGCAGATCCAGCACTTGTGGATGATTTTCGCCGCCAGCGATCTTGATGGTTTGATCGTTGATCACAAGCGAAGCCACGTCTGGCCTTAGATAGCCGAATATCAGCCGCGCTTGTCCGGGCGTCGGCAGGACATCGGCCTTGGCTGCGGCCTCCGGATTCCGTTGCGCCAGACTGACCGTGGTCTCGCCCTTGGCGCGGCCAAGCTTCAGCACGGCTGGGCCCTTCGGGGAAACAAAGGCCAGTTGCACGCGATCGGCGGCGATCATTGCGTCATCCGGCTTCTCCTGCCAGCCGCGCTGTCCGAGCTCTCTGCGGTAGAAGGCGAGCACCTCGCTGAGCTCCGCGGGCACGCGCGCTTCGATCTCGAGCCGGAGCGGGGCCTTGGCGTCATGCGCGTGCGTGGTGCGGAATTGGCTGAAGCTGCTTTGCTTCGGTGCCGGCATGTCGACGTCGGGATCTGCCGTCAGCGGCTCCTTCGAACAGCCTGCGAGGAGAGTGAGGGCGCACACCAGCAGCCGCCATCGTGGCGGAACTCTCGTCCCGCGCTTGACCGTTGTCATGCTCCATCTCCGAGAATGTCGCGCGTTGTGATCTTCGCGCGATGCAGCGGCTGCGACACTGTCGCCGCCGCCTCTGGACGACTAGTCGCCCCGCGAACCAGCCAGGTTCAACCCGGCCGTGACAGGCGCAGGCGGCGGGATCAATACATCTGCAGCGGCAACACGTCGCCGCTTGGGCCCACCATCAGGCCCCAGGCATCCCCGGCGGCGACCGTAAGGGTCTCGGCGCGGGCAGGACGGCCCGGGAGGCGCAGCGCGTATTGGTACTTACCGGGCGCCAGATCGAGCATCGGACCTTTCGGCGATTGCGGCCCGCCGGCGCCGGCCGCGATCTTGATGGTCTGCTTGTTGATCGTGAGCGATGCTTCCTTGTCGCCCATATTGCCGATCATCAGCCTTGCCTGTCCCGGTTTCGGCATGATGTCCGCCTTGGCCGCAGCATCCGGATTGCGCTGAACCAGGTTGATCGTGGTGCTGCCGTCCTTCCGGCCGAGCTTCAGCAGCACCGGACCTTCGGGAGAGGTGTATGCCAGTTCCGCCCGCTCCGCCGCGATGGTGGCGCCGTCACCCTTCTCCTTCCAGCCGAGCCGGGTCGTTTCGGCGCGGTAGAAGGCGAGGACGTCAGGCAGCTCGGCGGGAACGACGGCTTCAAGCTCGCGCCGGAACGCCACGTCGTTGCCCGGCAGTTTTGCCGCGCCGGCCATGGTCGCAGTGCTTTGCTTCGGCACCGGCAGCGCAGCGTCGGGATCGGCCGTCAGGGGCTCGGCGGACTTGGTCGCCCCTGCCTTGGCCATTGCCGGCTTGGCTGCGGCCATCACCAGCCCCGAGCCATTGGCGCTGACACTCACCTTCGGCCCCATCTGCATCACGGTGACGGAGATTGATTTGCCGCCTTTGGAAAATTCCGCGACCGCCATGTTCGGCTGGTTGATGACCGAAGGCTGTTCCTTCCAGGCGCGGCACGGTAGAAGGCCGTGAGCGCTTTCACGGACGAACCAGAGGAGAATTCGAGCCGGCCTTCATTGCCGTCGAACTTCACGCCCTCGGCGGTTTCGGGCAGCGGCACCGGCGTGTTGCTGTTCGCGACCGCGTTCAGCGGCGCATCGGACAGCGTTGCCGCCTGCGCCCTGCGCCGCGCTTCGTCGGCGGCAATGACCTGCTTGGCCGCGGCTTCCGCGTCCTTGAAGAATCTATCGTCGGCTTCCTTCTTGGCCTTGGCGCGCGCGGCGAGCACGGTCTCCTTCACCTGTGCCGCCAGATCAACCATCGTGAAATCATATTTGCGGCCGAGCCGCAGCACGCCGGTCTCTTCCACGGAGGAGAATTTGAGCGCGACTTCATCGCCCGCAGCAAGAGGAGCATTTCCCTCTTCGGTCCAGCCGCGCGCGGCAAGCTCCCGACGATAGAAGGCGAGCACGGCCGGCATGTCGGCAAGGGCCGCGACCTTGACGCTGTGCCGATCCGACCTGGCGTCGCCGCTGCCCCGGGCGGACTTGAGCGGATGGGGTGTCGGCAGGCCGGACATCTCCTCTGCCCGAAGGTCGGTCGGCAGTACGAACGGTGCGATCCTGATCTGGACATTGGTCCGGCCGTCCTCCCGGCGCGTCAGCGTCAGCATCACCGGTTTCTGCCGATAGAAGCCTGTGCTGTCGTCATCGTCATGGCCGAAGAAGGCGCGCGCGCCGTTCGGAATCGTCTCGCTGATATCCGCGTTGGGCCAGCGCGCAGCCGTCTCCGCCGTCAGCTTCTGCCAGCCGATCGCGCTCATTTCCCTCGCGTAGAAATCCTGCGTCGCCTCGAGCGTCTCAGGTGCAATGCAGCCCAGATAGGGGCGGGTGCCGTCGAAGACGATATCGGTCGCGCCTTGCGGAAACGGCACGTTGGATTGGATGCGATCGCCCGAGTAGTAGACCATGGACTGGTCGGGCCGGCCGAGCGCTTGCGTAAAGGAGACGTGGAGCCCCTGCCGCCCCTTCTTGAAGCTCAGTGCCGTGCTGGTTTCCTCCAGCGGAAGCACGTAGGACACCCAGCCATCGGCGCTCAGGAGCTTGCGGACCGCCGCCGACGTCACGGCCTCCACGGTTGGCATGCGATATTGCAGACTGTAGCGATCGGAGCGCGAGGTGTCCTCGACACCGCCCTCCAGGCGCGGCAGCGCGTGAACGTCGACAATGGCCTCGTCGGCGCTTGCGGGAAGTGCAGCGCTCGCCATCAAGAGAAGACCGCACGCAAGCAGCCGCCAGCGGGCCGGGACTTGCATCCCGCGCGGGATCATCGACATCCTCGAAAACTCCTGGATTTCGCGCGGGTCTTCATCCCCAGCGCAATGGCAGGCTGCGACATCGTCGGCGCGGCCTCAGACGACTAGTCGCGGCAGGAACCGCGCAGGTTCAACAGGGCTCAATACAGAAGGAGTGGCGACCAAGCCTCTCCGTCGCGCCCGACCGTGAGCTCCCAGGTGTCGCCGGCAGCGAAGTTGAGGATATTCGTGGTGGCTGGGTGGCCCGGCACGCTCACCTCGTAGGAATATTTGCCGGGCTGCAGGTCCAGCGACACGGCATAGGCGCCGGCGGCGCGCTTGATGGTCTGGTCGTTGATCGTGAGCGTGGCTTCGGTCTCGCTGATATTGGAGAACACCAGCATGGCCTGGCCGGGCTCGGGCATGACGTTCGCCTTGGTCGCGACGGATGCGTTCTTCTGCACGAGGTTGACCGTGGTGCCAGAGTCCTTGCGGTCGAGCGTCAGCATGCCGGGCCCGAGCGGGGAGACGAAGGCGAGCTGGACGTGATCGACGGAGACCACCCCATCGTGCTGCTCCTGCCAGCCGAGCTTTCCGAGCTCGGTGCGGTAGAAGGCGAGGACGTCGCGGAGCTCGGCCGGCACGGTGGCCTCTAACTTGGTGCGAAGCGGCGTTTCAACGCCCTGGACGACGGTGGTGTGGATTCCTCTGTAGCTGTAACGGGTCGGCGCAGGCAGCTTGGTGTCGGGATCCGGCGTGAGCGCGGCCGAAAACAGCGCCGTCAGATGCGGCACCCAGGCGCCGGCGCCTGCCGCGAGCATGCAGCTTGCGAGCAACACGAGGCCGCACGCAAACGCCCGCCATTGTGCCGGGACCAGCGCCCCGGGTCCTACCGTCCGCATCTCACTCTCCAGGGATGTCGCGCGTCACGTCATCGCGCGATTGCAGACAGCTAGTCGCGGCGAGAACCGGGCCGGTTCAATAGCGAGGGGCTCACCGCCGGGCGGAGACGCGTCCGCTCTCGACGTCAAAGACCTCGCCGCCGCTGCCGATCTCGGCGAAGGCGGCCGGGTCCGCGCCGGTCAGCCAGACCTGCGCGCCGAGCTTCTTCAACTCGTCGAACAGCGCGGCGCGGCGGTTCGGATCGAGATGGGCGACGACCTCGTCGAGCAGCAGCAGCGGCACGATGCCGGTCATCTCGGCGACCAGGCTCGCGTGCGCCAGCACGAGGCCGATCAAGAGCGCCTTCTGCTCGCCGGTCGAGGCATCGCGCGCCGGCATGCCTTTCGGCGCGTAGATGACCTGGAGATCGGTCAAATGCGGGCCGTCGGTGGTGCGGCCGGCGATGGCGTCGCGCGGACGGTTGTCGCGCAGGATCTGGCGGTAGCGGTCCTCGACCGACGTCGCGGTCTCCTGGAGCAGCGCGTTCTCCATCCAGCCGTCGAGCGCGATCTGCGCCGACGGAAAGGCGGAAGCCTGCGCACGCGCGTTCAGCATGCCGGTCAGCCTTGCTGCGGTCTGGCCGCGGGTCGCGGCGACCGCGACCGCAAGCTCGGCGGTCTCGCGCTCGATCGCGTCGCACCAATGGTCGTCGTAATTGCGCGTCTCGAGCAGGCGGTTGCGCGAGCGGAGAGAGCGCTCGAGCGCGGAGATGCGGCTGGAATGCTCGCTGTCGATCGCCAGCACCAGGCGGTCGAAGAAGCGCCGTCGCTCGGAGGCCGCGCCCATGAACAGCCCGTCCATCGCCGGCGTCAGCCACACCATGCGGATGTGGTCGCCGAAGGCGTTCGCCGAATTCACCGGCTCGCGGTCGATGCGGCAGCGCCGGCTCACCGGGCTATCTGCCCGCGGTGCGTCGATGCCGGTGCCGAGCGTGGCGAGGCCCAAGGCGCCCTCGACCTGCGCCGACACCGCCCAGGAGCCGTCGCCCTGATTGTCGGCAACGTCCTCCAGCGTCGCGCGCCGCAGGCCGCGCCCCGGCGACAGGAACGAGATCGCCTCGATGCAATTGGTCTTGCCCGCTCCGTTCGGCCCGACCAGCGCCACCATGTCAGCCGCCGTCTCGAGCCCCGCCGCCCGATAATTGCGAAAATGCGTCAGCGTCAGGCGATGAATGCGGGAAGGGGTCATCAGTTATTCGTCATGGACGCGATTCTCCCCTCTCCCCTTGTGGGAGAGGGTGGCGCCTCACGCAGTGAGGCGACGGGTGAGGGGTATCTTACCGCCCGGCAAGCTTTGCAAGGATATCCTCCAATACAGAAGCGGGCTGCAGTAGCACGTCATTGTTCCAGTAACGCGCTATCGAGAAACCTTCCGTGGAAAGTGCGGCGTCACGAGCTGCGTCACGCTGCGATTCCGCGTGCTGACTGCCGTCGATCTCGATCACAAGGCGCTTCTCGAAACAGACGAAGTCCAGAATGTAGTTCTTGAAGGGGACTTGCCGGCGAAATTTGTAGGTAGATAGTCGACGCTCCCTGAGCAGCCGCCACATTGCCGCTTCCGCATCAGTCGGCTCGCGCCGCATATTCTTCGCAAACTCGCGGAGATGCTTGGGGACCGGCCGATGGGACGGCTCTTGCGGCACTAACCCCTCACCCGACTGCGGCCGTGGCCGATGGCGGAGGAGCCTCTCCCACAAGGGGAGAGGGCGCAGCAACGCGCATCGCGCCTGGACTACGAGAGATTGCCCGGCATCGACGCGGAGCCACCACCCTCACACCCGCATCGGCATCAGCACGTACAGCGCGCTCTTGTCGTCGCGATCCTGGACCAGGGTGGGCGAGCCGGGGTCGGCGAGCCTGAGGGTCGCGACCTCGCCTTCGATCTGGGCGGCGATGTCGAGCAGGTAGCGGGAGTTGAAGCCGATATCGAGGGCGTCCGAGGCGTATTCGACCTCGAGCTCTTCGGTCGCGCTGCCGGAATCCGGGTTGGTCACCGACAGCACCAGCTTGCCCGGCGACAGCGACAGCTTCACCGCGCGGCCGCGCTCGCTCGAGATCGTGGACACGCGGTCGACCGCGTTCTCGAAATCCTTCTTGTCGACGACGAGCTCCTTGTCGTTCCCTTGCGGGATGACGCGGCCGTAGTCGGGGAAGGTGCCGTCGATCAGCTTCGAGGTCAGCACGACGTTACCGATCGTGAAGCGGATCTTGGCCTGCGACAGCTCGATCGTCATCTCGGCGTCGGTGTCCTCGATCAGGCGCTGCACTTCACCGACCGTCTTGCGCGGCACGATGACGCCGGGCATGCCGTCGGCGCCCTTGGGCTGGACCAGGTCGAGCTGGGCGAGGCGGTGGCCGTCGGTGGCGACGCCGCGCAGGGTCGCGGCCTTGGCGGTGCCGGCGGCATGCAGATAGATGCCGTTGAGATAATAGCGCGTCTCCTCGGTCGAGATCGCGAACTGGGTGCGGTCGATCAGCCGCTTGACGTCCTTGGCGGCGAGCGAGAAGGAATGCGACATGTCGCCGGCGGCCAGATCCGGGAAATCATTCTCCGGCAGCGTCTGGAGCGTGAAGCGCGAGCGGCCGGCGCGGATCGCCAGCACGGCGCGGTCGCCGTCGGCCTCGAGCACGATCTGGGAGCCGTCCGGCAGCTTGCGCACGATGTCGTAGAACATGTGCGCCGGCACGGTGGTGGAGCCGGCGGTCGCGGTTTCCGCGGGCAGCGTTTCCGTCACCTCGAGGTCGAGGTCGGTCGCCTTCAGCGACAATTTCGCGTTCTCGGCCCGGACCAGCACGTTGCCGAGGATCGGAATCGTGTTGCGGCGCTCGACGACGCGGTGGACATGGCCCAGCGATTTCAGGAGTTGCGCGCGTTCGACCGTAACCTTCATTGCACTACTCGCCCGATCCCCAAGGAAACACACGTTGAAAGGCCGGGCGGCCGAAAAGCGCGCCGCGGCACCGAAGACCCCGACAGGCCGGGGTCTCCAGCCGATATGACCAAAGCCGTCAGGGTCGCGCAAGGTGGCGCGGATGGCCCCCGGATTCAAGGGATCGGGGGGCAGTTCCCCACGATTTACAGCCCAAAACGAAGCCGCCGCCCTGGCATGGCCGGGGCGGCGGGAGAATGGCGGGAGGCAGCCCTAGGCGTTTATTCCTGAAGCTGGCGCTTCAGCGACTCGACTTCCTCCGACAGCGCGGTGTCCTTGGAGACCAGCGCCTCGATCTTGCGCACGGCGTGCAGCACCGTGGTGTGGTCGCGTCCGCCGAAACGGCGGCCGATTTCGGGCAGCGAGCGCAGGGTCAGCGTCTTGGCGAGGTACATCGCCACCTGGCGCGGGCGGACCACGTTGGCGGTGCGGCGCGAGGACAAGAGGTCGGAGCGGCTGACATTATACTGCCGCGCCACCACGCGCTGGATGTCCTCGATCTTGATCCGCTTCGGCTCCTGCGGCCGGACCAGGTCGCGCACCTCGCGCTCGGCCATCTCCAGCGTCACCGGCTGGTTGTTGAGCTTGGAATGCGCCAACAGCCGGTTGATCGCGCCTTCGAGGTCGCGGCCGTTATGGGTGATGGTGCGGGCGAGATAATGCAGCACCTCCTCCGGCACGTCGAACGTCGCATGATGGGCGCGGGCGGCGGCGACGCGCGACTTGAGGATGCCGTGGCGCAGCTCCTCGCCGAGCGAGCCCATCTCGACCACCAGGCCGCCGGCCAGCCGCGAGCGCACGCGGTCGTCCAGGCTTTCGAGATCGGACGGCGGACGGTCGGCCGCGATCACGACCTGGCGGCCGGCGTCGATCAGCGCGTTCAGCGTGTGACAGAACTCCGCCTGCGTCGACTTGCCCTGCAGGAACTGGAGATCGTCGATCACCAGCACGTCGATGCCGCGCAGCGCTTCCTTGAAGGCGAGCGCCGTCTGCGTCTTCAGCGCGGCGACGAAGCCGTACATGAATTTTTCGGCCGTGAGATACAGCACCTTGCGCTCGTTGCCGGAATTGCCGGCCCAGGTCACCGCCTGGAGCAGATGCGTCTTGCCGAGACCGACGCCGGCATGGATGTAGAGCGGGTTGAACATCACAGGATCGCCGCGGCGCCCCTCGGCGACCTGGCGCGCGGCCGCATGGGCCAGCGTGTTGGAGCGGCCGACGACGAAGCTCGCAAAGGTCAGGCGCGGATCGAGCGGCGAGCCGCCGAGCGCGTCATGATTGGCCGAGACCGGCGCGGTCGCGGTCGAACGCAGCTCCGGCGCGGGCGCACGGCGTGTTTCGACCGGCACTGGGGCTTCCTTCGGCGGCGCGACCGGGCGCACCGCGGAGCGAACGGTGAGATCGATGCGATGCACTTCCGGCATCTCGGCCTGCCAGCACGACAGCACGCGCTCGGCATAATGGGCCTGGATCCAGCTCTTCAGGAAGCGTGTGGGAACCGAGAGCCGCACGCTCTCATCCTGCACGCCTTCGAGATCCATGCGCGCAAACCAGCTCGTATAGACGTCTTCGCCCACGTTCGAGCGCAGCCGACTCTTCACGCGTGACCAGCGATCCTGTTCCGATGTGTTCATCGTCAAAAACTTCTCTTGAGAGATATAGTTGCGTTGCGAGCGCCATGCAGGGTTCCTGCCATAGGGGTCCTGGCATGGCGCGACCTCAAAGCGAGTCCATCGTCAGGCACGGCTCGACCGTTCGGCGAGAACGCCGCGTCCGATCAGCGATGTCAGAGATGGAGGGGTCGCGAGGTCAGCGCGTACTCGGCGCTCCGTCACACGCGGGAGGCTGGGTGTCCGACGGATTTAGAACGGCATCGTTGGAATGGGAAACTTGTTTCAATACCGCGTTCTGTCCGTAAGACATGATACCTCCCCGTCCTGCCGTGATTGCTCACGGCAAGGTCCTGCGTGTCCTGAAGACACCCGCGGCCAAAGTCGCCGATGTCCTGCCCGTCTGCACTGTTCGTTCGCCCGGCTTCGCCAATCACGCCTGTCGAGGTAGCCTCAAGATGTCTCTCGTTTGCGCTTGGATCTCGCTTGGAGACATTCAGACAAAGAGCTACCATTCCCATGTTGCTATGGGTTTTGAACCGACAATCGCTTGTTGAAGCGTCGCCAACGTGCACACCGCCGCCGATTTGCACGCTCGCCCCGTTTCCAAAACCGCGCTGGTCTCAAGATCGTGGGCGCCGCGAACGACTTAAGGAATACACTAAGCGGAAAGACTCGCAACGAAATTGATTCACACTTGAGGCATCAAAAATCTTGACCAGCGTTAACGCCGCGCGCGACTTGTGCACAGGCTCGTGAGCAAGTTTTTGGATTCGTGCACAGAATCGAAAATGCGGCGCGTCATGTGACAATTGCCCGTCACCGCCAAAAATTTTTTACAAAATCGTCACGCGCGCGACGTGTGGACGAATTTTCCAAATGCTTGTGATCGCTATGTCGATAAGTGATTAGCGAGTCATCGTTTTTTGAGTCTCGTTTCACAGGGTAACTCCATCGCGAGATGCGTTCCGGTGAAACTACGGTGTGCAGAACTTGGCGCGCGTGCAGATGCGAGTTAGCCCTGCCTCGCAAGGGTTTTTCGCACTGCACTGAAAGTCTCTGCTGTTGCAATATCACCCGCAAACAAGACTGCAGGTAAAATCACGGAACGCATCATAGTGCGGAGATGCAAATCTTCCAATCGAAGATTGGCCGGCGCGTGACTGCTTGCGTGAATATGACAGGCAACAAAAAGCCCGGCGCGAGGCCGGGCTGATTGACGAACGCGATGTCCAGCGGATCAACCGATCGGATGATTGCAACCAGATCGCTTGGCGAACCTGGCTCGCGAACTTGCTTGGCGAACCTACTTGGCGAGCTTGGCGATCTGCGCGGTGAGCCGCGAGACTTTGCGGCTGGCATTGTTCTTGTGAATGATGTTGCGCTGGGCGGCGCGCATCAAGGCGGGCTCGGCATTCGCCAGCGCCTTCACGGCGGCGGCGCGGTCGCCGGTCTTAATGGCTTCCTCGACGTTGCGCACGGCGCCGCGCATCTGGGTGCGGCGCGACTTGTTGACGGCGGTGCGGCGGGCGATCTTGCGCGTCGCTTTCTTGGCGGAGGTGGTATTGGCCATGGTCTCAATGTCCTTTGCGGGTACCGGTCGCGTCTTGGTCGGGTAGCGCCGGCTTGCTTGACCGCGGAATCGACGCTCGGATTTAGGGTGTTCGGTTCAAGGCTGTTCCCGGAACACGAGGCCTCAAAGAGCCTGCAACTGCTCAAAGAACAGCGGCGGCAGGATTGCGCCCGCCGCCAGTTGGCGCCCTTATAGAGAGGGTCTTTGGCACCGTCAACGCTTTCAAGGCTTGGAAAACCGGCCCCGGGCGGTCTGGATGGGTGCCGTAACGCCCTGAAGAGGTTGAATTTCTGCCGCCTTGCGGCTATTGGCTGGCGGCGTTTCTTGGGGTCCTCCGACCGGACGACCATATAAGGTGAGGCATGATCCGCGGCTTTTTCCGACTGATTGGGCTGCTGCTGCTCGCCGGCGGGTTCATTTTCATGGTCTATGACGGCGCCCGCTGGGTGGCCGACCAGACCCTCAAGTTCACCCGGTTCGGCCAGTTCTGGAACGACATCAATCAGGCCAGCCAGTCGGCGTTCCGGACCTGGGTCGAGGCCAAGGCGCCCTGGCTCTGGACCTCGGTGATCCGCCTCGTGCTGGATCAGCCGGTGTTCGCCGTCCTCGGCATCCTCGGCATCCTGCTGATGATCCTGTTCCGCCCGCGCAAGCCGCTGATCGGCTATTCGCGGGACTGAACGCCGCAGATCAGGGCGCCGTAACAAGGCTGCCCCTTCTCGCGTAAATGCCTATATTCCCACCTGATCGCGAGCACGCCGCCTGAGCGCCCGGCTTTTCGAGCTGGCTCACGCGACGGACAGCTCGTTCTTCGGAGATCCGTCCATGCTGTTCATGCGCAAGACCACCGCATTGCCGAGCGCAACTGAGGCGCTGCCGGGCCGTGCGCAGGCCATCCCGACCGCAACCACCCATTTCGTCAACGGCAGCAAGTTGCAGCCGCCTTATCCCGCCGGCCTCGAGCAGGCGGTGTTCGGGCTCGGCTGCTTCTGGGGTGCCGAGCGCAAGTTCTGGGAGCTTGGCGATGGCATTTACACCACCGCCGTCGGCTATGCCGGCGGCCACACGCCGAACCCGACCTACGAGGAGACCTGTTCGGGACGCACCGGCCACACCGAAGTGGTGCTGGTGGTGTTCGATCCGAAGAAGATTTCCTACGAGAAGCTCTTGAAGACGTTCTGGGAGAGCCACAACCCGACGCAAGGCATGCGCCAGGGCAACGACGTCGGCACGCAGTACCGAAGCGCCATCTACACTTACTCGGATGCGCAG
The DNA here is from genome assembly GCF_028128955.1 of Bradyrhizobium sp. CCBAU 11386. Taxonomy (NCBI): domain Bacteria; kingdom Pseudomonadati; phylum Pseudomonadota; class Alphaproteobacteria; order Hyphomicrobiales; family Nitrobacteraceae; genus Bradyrhizobium; species Bradyrhizobium sp. CCBAU 11386. Next base: position 8,938 of record NZ_LBKA01000223.1, on the reverse strand, counting down.
AAGAAAGCGGCCGACGAGTCGAAGGCGCTCTATCAGAAGGCGCTCGCAGCCAAGGGCCTCGGTGCCATCACCACCGAGATCGCGCCCGCCGGCGCATTCTATTTCGCCGAGGACTACCATCAGCAATATCTGGCAAAGAATCCCGCCGGCTATTGCGGCCTTGGCGGCACCGGCGTGTCCTGCCCGATCGGCGTCGGCGTGAGCGCGTAGGCTAGCTCCGGACTCGTCATGGCCGGGCTTGTCCCGGCCATCCACGTTCTTCGTGCCGCAAGAGAAGATCGTGGATGCCCGGGACAAGCCCGGGCATGACGGAGTGTGGGTCCGCATCGTCGCGACGCCAAAGCCCCGCTCAACGCTTTATTAACCATAACCGGTGCATCACTGGAGCCGTCTCGTTTCGAGGGATAGGTCCGGTGCCGGTTGCACGCGCGTTTCGATGGTCGATTTTGGCAGCGTCCCTGGCAGCGTCCGCCGCGCTTGCCCTTGGCGGCTGCATGCAGACCGCCGGCCCCGTCGCGGTGATGCAGCCGCGCGCCGATCTCGATTCCATGGCCTATGGCCAGCCCTACAACGCGCCGCAGCCGGTTGTCGTCGCCGACACTGGCGGCGCCATCGGCGCGCTGCGCAATTCCTTTGCCTCCGCGCCTGCGCCGATGCCGGTCGGTTACGCCGCGCCGGCCCGCTATGACGCCTCCTACCATCTCGATGCCGGCGACAAGCTGCGCGTCGTGGTCTATGGCCAGGAAGGTCTCACCAACAGCTACGCGATCGATGCCGGCGGCTCCATCACCATGCCGCTGATCGGCGCGGTGCCGGCGCGCGGCCGCACCACGGCGGGTCTCGCCGGCGAAATCGCCGCACGCCTGCGCAACGGGTACATCCGCGAGCCTTCGGTCGCCGTCGAGATCGAGGCCTATCGTCCGTTCTTCATTCTCGGCGAAGTCACAGCACCCGGCCAATATCCTTACGTGCCGAACATGACGGTCGAAAGCGCGGTCGCGATCGCCGGCGGCTTCTCGCCCCGCGCCAAGCGCGACGTGGTCACCGTGACGCACACCGAAGCCGGCGGCGCCATGCGCGCCGTGGTTCCGCTCGGCACGCCCTTGAGCCCCGGCGACACCGTGTTCGTCGGCGAACGCTGGTTCTAGCTCTCGGTCAACCTCTTCCCCCTCGTCATTCCGGGGCGCGACAAAGTCGCGAGCTATGATGCGCAATTGCGCATCAGAGAATCCATCGCGCCACCAACTCTGGAGCTCGATGGATTCCGGGCCTGCGCCTGTCGGCGCATCCCGGAATGACAGCAGGGATGATGTCGGCGACCTCGCGACCTATCTCCTGAAATCAAGCCGCCCGTTCGGAAAACATCCGTCGATGCGTGCCGCATCGACCACGAGCCCGATCCACGGCCGCGTGATCGCAGGATTGGTCAGATTGATGTACTTGCCGACGAGGCGGCCGGCGTCCTCGCGTGCAGCGTCGATCAGCCCGTGCCGGCGGCCATTGTCCCAGTCGAAGCGCAGATAGACCCGATTGCCCACGACGCGAACGTCCGCGCGGCCCTGCTTCCATGTCTCCGGCGCATCGCCCGCAATGGTCGGATCGGCACCGCCGTTCCAGCGACTGGCCCAGATGCCCTCGAGTGGGTCGAACGATGTTGGAATGGACGCCCAATGCCCCGCATTGCCGTCGGCGCCATCGCCGGCCAGTGTGGCGGTCGCGGCATAGTCCATGACTTCTGAATCGTCCGAGCCCGGGACGTCCATCGTGCCGAAGGGATTGCGGATGATGAGGTTCGTATTGGCGTGCTGCATGACGTTTCTCCCGGTGTGTGTTGGCTTGATTGGCCAACCCTACCGCCGGGTGTGAGGTCGCGCCCACCCGATTCCCGCTTGAGGAGCGGCGCCTTCTCTCCTCTCGTCATTCCGGGGCGCGACGACGTCGCGAACTATGATGCGCAATTGCGCATCAGAGAATCCATCGTGCGCCAGCGTTGGTGGAGGTATGGATTCCGGGTCTGCGCCTGTCGGCGCATCCCGGAATGACGGCGGTGAGGATGAAACGCTATTTCAAATGCTTCGCGAAAAATCCCATGCTGCGCGGCCAGGCGATGTCGGCGCTCGCCTTGTCGTAGCTCGCGCGCTCGTCGCAATGGAAGCCGTGCTGGGCGCCCCGATAGATGAAGACCTCGACATCCGGCCGTTTCGCCTTGATGGTCTCGACGTCGGCCAGCGGGATGCCGGCGTCCTTCTCGCCAAAATGCAGTTGCGTCGGCACCTTCGGCGTCTCCTCTGCAAAGCGCACGACCGCGCCGCCATAATAGCCGATCGCGGCCTTCAGGCCGCTCAATCGCGTCGCCGCGACGAAGGCGACACTGCCGCCGAGGCAAAAGCCGATGATGCCGACCGGGCCGACGCTTCTGACCGCATCGATCGCGGCCTGGGTGTCGCGCAGCATCGCGGCCCAGTCGGGACTGGCTACGAACTTGCGCGCTTCGGCGATCTCATCGGGCGTATAGCCCGACTGGAAGTTCGGCGAGGTGCGGTCGAAGATCGACGGCGCGATGGCGACATAGCCTTCCCCGGCGAGCCGATCGCAGACCGAGCGGATGTGATGATTGACCCCGAAAATTTCCTGGATCACCACCACCGCGCCCTTGGGGCTGCCTGCGGGATCAGCGCGATAGGCGCCGAGCTGGAAATTATCGGAGGCCGTCAGCTTGATGTCTTGTCCCACGCGGGTTGTCCTCTTCTTGGTTACTACAAACTCTAATCTCTCACCTCATCCTGAGGAGCGCGCCCTTGCGCGCGTCTCGAAGGATAGAGGCCCCTTGAGGGTTCGATGTGGCCGATTATCGCCGCTCGCTCCACAAATTCGTCATGCCACGTCTTCGTTTCCGCGTCAGAAGAACGTGGATGGCCGGGACAAGCCCGGCCATGACGGTGTGGCAACGTCAGTGCATAACGGCGCCGCCGCCATATACGATCGCCCTGCGCCATGAGGCGTGACACATCACTCCCACATCCAGTTCTCGCCGTAATCCTCCTTCCATCCCGCCAGCCGTCCATGACGGAATTGCAGGAACAGGCGGTGGCGGTAGGGGATCAGCCCGCTGCCGCCGATGTTGCGAAGCGCGAGGTAGATCTCGTTGCCGGGACGACCCCGCACATATTGCAGCGGCTGCCCCAAAGCGCGTGCGGTCTGCTCGGCGTCCATGCCGAAGGCGAGCGGCGTGTTGTTCGACAAGGTCGCGACGAAGGGCTGGCGCGGCGGCATGGTGCCAAACGGCTCGGCCTGCACCGACGCCGGGAAAAGTGTCGCCATGACGCCCGCAACCAACATCGCTCGCTTCATCGCCTCAGGTCCTCGTCCGGCCGGCCTATTGCGGCAAGTTCTTCAGGAAAGGCAGTACCGCGTCAACAAATGCCTTGGGCTGATCGATGTTGACGGCGTGTCCGGCGGCGGGGATCACGACCTTTTGCGCGCCGGGGATCTTGGCCGCCATGTAGTCGGATGCGGCGAGGAACGGCGTGTCGTCGGCGCCGACCACGATCAGCGACGGCACTTTGATGTCGGGCAAGAGCTCGATCACCTTCGCATCGCGCTGGGTCAGCATGCCGCGTGCGGCAAGCGCCAGCCCCTTGGCGTTGCGATGGCTTGCGGTGGCGCGCTCGCGCGTCGCCGCCTTCAGCACGTCGAGACCTTCGCGATCGAGCCTGTCGGCGGTGGCAAGCGCCCGTGCGTTCCAGGCCTCGCGCGCATCGTCCTTCTTGAAGCCCGGACCGGTGTCGATGATCAGCAGCGCGCGGACGCGTTGCGGATACGCACGCGTGAAGGCCAGCGACATGTAGCCGCCGAGCGACAGCCCGCCGATGATCGCGCGCTTGGCACCGATGGCATCGAGGATCGCCGCCATGTCGCCGACCGTGAGCGCTTCGCTGTAGGCCTTGGGGTCATCAGGATAGTCGGATTGGCCGTGGCCGCGCATGTCCCACAAGACAAGCCTGTGGTCCTTTGCCAGCGCATCGATCTGTTCATGCCACATCGCCGAGGTCGATGAGTAGCCGTGCGTGAGCAGCAGCGGCGGCCCGTCGCCATGGACCTCGTAATGGATTCCGACGCCGTCCCGATCGATCCTTGGCATTCCGCCACCTTTTCGTTTGTTTCCTCGGCGCCGGCGCACGGGGTTCACCTCTCCCCGCTGGGGAGAGGTGAACACTGCGCGACAACGCGCCCCAATCGTAGTCTAACCCGCAGGGTTACTCGGAGGAAACCGCCGCAGTCGCGATCGCACGCATGCCTGATGCGATCTCCGTTGCGTTTAGTGGCTGCGTCAGCGCCGTTCTCGCAACGCACAACAAGCTGACGCCGCGATGATTTCGATCAATTCCAGATTGCATTTGCCTCTGCGGCGGAACGCGATCATTCTTGCCACCAAGGCCGGCGCCAGCCCGGTGGGCGCCGGCCAACACAAGTTGCCGCCGTAAGCGGCTTCATGCACCGGCAGGGGAAGACGCCTATGCCAACTCTCACCATCAACGGGCTGAGTCTGTCCGTGGATGCGGCGAACGACACGCCGCTCCTCTGGGCGATCCGCGAGCAATTGCAGATGACCGGCACCAAGTTCGGCTGCGGTGCCGGCCTGTGCGGTGCCTGCACCGTGCACGTCAACGGCGAAGCGGTGCGCTCATGCCAGACCATGGTCGGCGACGTCGCCGGCAAGAAGATCACCACCATCGAAGGCCTCTCCGCCAAGGGTGATCATCCGCTCCAGAAGGCATGGATCGCCGAGCAGGTTCCGCAATGCGGCTACTGCCAGTCCGGGCAGATCATGCAGGCGGCGTCGCTGCTCGCGAAGAATCCCAATCCGACCAGGGAAGAGGTCGTCGCACATATGGACGGCAATCTCTGCCGTTGCATGACCTATTCGCGGATCCAGAAGGCGATCATGCGCGCCGCATCCGAGATGCGCACCGCATCCGCGACGGGCAACGAGCGGAGGCCCACATGAATAAGCACGTGAACGACGTCGCCCCTGAGACGACCGATCTCAGCCGCCGCTCATTCCTCGTCGGCACCGCCGCGACCGGCCTCGTGCTCGGCTATGCCGGCGTGCCCGGCATCGATCCGGCATCGGCCGCCGCGCCCGCCAATTTCGAGCCGAGCGTCTGGTATGCGATCTCGCCTGACGGTCTCGTCACCGTGACCTGCGGCAAGGCCGACATGGGCCAGCACATCGCCTCCACCATGGCGCAGATCGTCTGCGAGGAGCTGGGCGCGAAATGGAGCGACATGCGCGTGCAGCTCGCCTCCAACGATCCGAAGTTCAACGATCCCGTTCTGGGCGCGCAGATCACCGGCGGCAGCTGGTCGACCATGATGAATTTCGAGGCGATGAGCCGGGCGGGCGCGGCCGGTCGCATCGCGCTGACGGAGGCTGCCGCTGCAGCCATGGGCCTGCCGCCCTACTTCAAGGATCAGCTCGTCGTGCGCGACTCCATGGTCTCGCATCCGAAGTCGAAGAAGCAGATGTCGTTTGCCGACATCGTCAAGAGCGGCAAGGCGACCAAGACCTTCACGCCGGACGAGCTCAAGGCGATCAAGCTGAAGACGCCGGATCAATACACCATGATCGGCGTGTCGGTGCCGCAGCTCGACATCCCCTCCAAGACCAACGGCACGGCCAAGTACGGCATCGACGTGATGCTGCCGGGCATGGCCTACGGCAAGGTGGTGACCCCGCCGGTGCGCTTCGGTGCCACGGTGAAATCGGTCGACGACAGCGAAGCGAAGAAGGTGCCCGGCTTCATGAAGGCCGTCATCCTCGACGACAAGACCGGAACCACCTCCGGCTGGGTGGTCGCGGTGGCCAGCACCTATGCCAACGCGCGCAAGGCGGCGGATGCGCTGAAGATCGCCTATGACGGCGGTCCGAACGCAAAATTGTCGAGCCAGTCGCTGCTCGACGAGGCCAAGCGGCTCCAGGGTCTCGAGGATTCCGGCCAGTTCTTCGTCAAGGACGGCGATCCCAATGCGGCCTTCGGTTCGGCGCCAAGGTGGTGGAGGCCGAGTACACCACCAGCATCAACATCCACGCGCCGCTGGAGCCGATGAACGCCACCGCGGAGTTCAAGGGCGACATCCTGCACATCTATTCCGGCAACCAGTTCGCGACGCGCTCCGGCGCGATCGCCGCAGGCGCGGCCGGGATCGATCCGAAGTTCGTGGTGATGCACCAGCATTGGCTGGGCGGCGGCTTCGGCCGGCGTCTCGATGCCGACATGATGGTTCCGGCCGTGCAGGCGGCGAAGGCGGTCGGCAAGCCAGTGAAGGTGATCTATTCGCGCGAGAACGACATGACGATGGATTTCTCGCGTCCGCTCACCTACCAAAAGGTCAAGGCCGGCGTCGACGGCGACGGCAAGCTCGTCGCGCTCAGCCACGACGTGGTCTCGGCCTGGCCGACCGCACGCTGGGGAATCCCCGATTTCCTCACGCCCTCGGTCGACAAGAAGGGCCCGCTCGACTCCTTCACGGTGAACGGGGCCGACTTCTTCTACACCGTGCCCAACCATTACGTGCGCGCGATCAAGAACGAGCTCGCGCACAACGCCACGCCGTCCGGGCAGCTCCGCTCGGTGGCGCCCGGCTGGACCTTCTGGGCGGTCGAAAGCATGATCGACGAGATCGCGGCTGCGACCGGCAAGGATCCCGCGCAGCTCCGCATTTCGCTGCTCGACGGCGCCGGCAAGAACGACGGCGGCGCGCAGCGGCTGCGCAACACGCTGCTCGCCGCGATGGGGCTGTCCGGCTACGGCACCAGGCAACTTCCGAAAGGCGAGGGCATGGGCGTCGCCTGCGTCTCGTCGCAGGAACGCGCGACCGCAAGCTGGACGGCGTGCGTGGCTCACGTCGCCGTCGCATCATCGGGTGCAGTGACCGTGAAGAAGCTCACGGTGGCAACCGACGTCGGCACACAGGTGCATCCCGATAACATCCGTGCCCAGGTCGAGGGCGCGGCGCTGTGGGGCTTGTCGCTGGCGATGTACGAGAAGGCAACGCTCAAGGACGGTGGCATCGAGCAGACCAATTTCGACAGCTACACGCCCTTGCGCATGAGCCAGATGCCCGAGGTCGCGGTCGCCGTGATCGCCAACGGCGAGAAAGCCACCGGCGTCGGCGAGCCCGCCGTGACGGTGGTCGCTCCCGCCATCGGCAACGCCATCTTCAACGCCAGCGGCGCCCGCGTGCGGGCGTTGCCGATCACGGCCGAAGCCGTGAAGGGCGCGATGAAGGCGTAAGCCGGTCGAAGGCTGCCAGAGAAAATCCGCCGGAGGGCAACCTCCGGCGGATTTTTTGCTTTCGGTTTCGAGAGGTCGTCATGCCCGGGCTTGTCCCGGGCATCCACGTTCTTCGTGCCACTGGCCAAGGCCGTGGGTGGACGGGACGTAGGCGAGCGGAAGCGACGCCGTCCCTTGGATGGCTATGCCCGGCCACGACGGAAACTTCATCGCCCCAAATTCCCCTTTATCTTCAACGGCCGTTCTACTGTGCATGGGGTTGTTTTCGCCGTTTTGATTGGAGCCGTCACGGGAACCGAAATCCGTAAAATTGCAGCCAATTGCGGAAGGTTCCATTGAGCACGCCTCTTAAGGGCCGGAGAACCTGATCCGGCTTAGGCTTTCGCCGGAAACACTCCCGTGCTCTTGGGGAAGCCATGAACGCCTCAGTCAAACCCGCCGCCAAACGCCGGCTTCTTCTCGCCTCCGACCGGAGCGACGAAAGCACCGAGCTTGCCAGCATCTTGAAGGCGGTCGGCGATGTCTCGACGGTGACGACCCAGGACATCCCCGAGAAGCCCTCGCGCGATCTCTCCGGCCTCGTGGTCGATATTAATCTGCGCTCGCCCGAGAGCGTGCAGCGGGTGCGCAACAAGCTGCGCGGCGATGCCTATCGTTCGATGCCGCGGCTGTTCGTGCTCGCCGATGCTCTGCACCACGGCACCATGCAGGCCTGGGCGCTGGGCGCCACCGACACGATCTCGCGGCCGCTTCAGCCCGATGCGATTCTGCAGCGCATCCGCGCCGCGTTTCCCGACACCGCCAGCTATGACGCGACCGATCGCGGCAAGACGCTCAACCGCGGCGTCGAGGCGGCGCACGCGGTGCTCGCCAAGATGTTCGAGAAGCTGCCGCTCGGCGTGCCCCTGACCTTCGACGACGTCATCGCCGCCGAGAGCAAGATCCTGAAGGCGATGAAGCACTCCTCGCTGCGCGAGTGGCTCACCACGGTCGGCTGCCACCATGTCGGCAGCTATCGCCACTGCCTGTTCGTCACCGGCTTTGCGGTCGCCTTTGCGCAGCATCTCGGCATGCGCGAGGACGACCAGCGCCGCCTCACCCGCGCCGCACTGCTGCACGACGTCGGCAAGGCCTTCGTTCCCTCCGTGCTGCTCGACAAGCCCGGCAAGCTCACCGACGAGGAGATGGACGAGGTGCGCCAGCATCCGCGCCGCGGCTACGACGCGCTCGCGGCCCAGGGCGGTTTCCCGCCGGAGATGCTCGACGTCGTGCTGCATCACCACGAATTCCTCGACGGCAGCGGTTATCCCAACGCCCTGTCGTCGAATCAGATCAGCGACATCGTACGGCTGACGACGATCGTCGACATCTACGCCGCGCTGGTGGAGAAGCGCGCCTACCGCATGCCCTTCACCCACTCCCGCGCCTTCACGATGATGGAAGGCATGGGCGGCAAGCTCGACCAGCAGCTGCTGCAGGCATTCCGCCCGGTGGCGCTGGGATCGTTCTGACCTCGGTGTCGGCGCCGTTTTAGCGGCGCTATTGCCACACGCTCGGTGTCGTCCTGGCGAAAGCCAGGAGGTGGATTCACACTCGAAGTGCAACAGTTGAGAGGAGAAGGCCTCTGCCGGGGTTCTGAA